>NZ_JBEYVB010000038.1:0-65951 GCF_040643815.1 Micromonospora sp. NPDC047074 | reverse complement strand
CTCCTACCGGATGAGCGTCGACAACCTCGCCGACTGGATCGCCACCCGCGGCTACACCTCCTGACCGAACAGAAGGAAGGGCCCCTTGCCAACGCTATGCGTTGGCAAGGGGCCCTTCCTATTGCCGGTCCGGCCGGTCAGCCGCCCGAGTCGGCCAGTTCGGCACCCTCGGGCACGGTGTCGTCGTCCCGGCTGGCCAGCCAACCGTCGGGAAGGTAGACCTTGCCGGGCGAGTTGGTCCGGCCGCGCGGCTGGCCCAGCGTGGCCACCGGGAACGGCTCGGTCGGGTTCAGCTTGCCGAGCAGGTCGTCGAGCTGGGCCAGGCTCTCGATCATGGCCAGCTCCCGGCGCAGCTCGCTGCCCACCGGGAAGCCCTTGAGGTACCAGGCGACGTGCTTGCGGAAGTCGGTGCAGCCGTCCCGCTCGCCCCGGGCGGGGGTGCGGGAGCCGGCCGTGAACTGGTCGACCAACAGCTCGGCGTGCCGGCGCATGGTCCGGGCCACCTCACCGAGGGTGGGCAGCCGACGCTCCGGGCGGCCGGCGAACGCGGCCTCCAGGTCGGCGAAGAGCCACGGCCGGCCCAGACAGCCCCGGCCGATCACCACCCCGTCGACGCCGGTGTGGGCCACCATCCGCAGCGCGTCGTCGGCCTCCCAGATGTCGCCGTTGCCGAGCACCGGCACGTCGAGAGCCTGCTTGAGCGTGGCGATGGCGTCCCAGTCCGCAGTGCCGGAATAGCGCTGCGCCGCCGTACGCCCGTGCAGGGCCACGGCCGCCACCCCGGCGTCCTGGGCGGCGAGCCCCGCCTCGACGTACGTCAGGTGGTCGTCGTCGATGCCCTTGCGCATCTTGACCGTGACCGGCACCCCGGCGGGTGACGCGGCGTCCACCGCGGCCCTGACCAGCCGCGCGAAGAGCCGGCGCCGCCACGGCAGCGCCGAACCGCCACCCCTGCGGGTGACCTTGGGGACCGGGCAGCCGAAGTTGAGGTCGATGTGGTCGGCGAGGTCCTTCTCGACCACGATCCGCACGGCGGCGGCGGTGATCTCGGGATCGGTGCCGTAGAGCTGAAGGCTGCGGGGCTTCTCGTCGGCGCCGAACGCGATCATGCGCAGCGTCTTCGGGTTCCGCTCGACGAGCGCGACGGTGGTGATCATCTCGCAGACGTAGATGCCGCCGCCCTGCTCCCGGCAGAGCTGCCGGAAGCCGACGTTGGTGATGCCGGCCATCGGCGCGAGCACCACCGGCGGCCACACCTGGTACGGCCCGATGGTCAGCGGGCCCAGGGCAGGCGCGGTCGAAGCAGTCACCGCACAAGTGTAAGGAAGGGCCCCTTCCTAACGTCTCCGGTAGAGGAAGGGCCCCCTGCTAACACGACGCATATCACAGGCAGCCCAACGTCGGGGCGTTCTCCACAGGTGCCGGCGTCGTCCACAGGCTGGCCCGCCGGGCGGGACACGGGCGTGCCCCGCGACCGATCCTGCGCCTCATGCGTGAACAGCCACCCGAACTCGCCGTCGCGGCGGAACGTCAACAGCAGATCGTCACCCGGGGCCAGCTCCTGGCCGCCGGCCTCGACGACATGCACCTGTACCGCCAGACCCGGCGCCGCCAGTGGCAGCGTGTGCTGCCGGGCACGTACGCCCTGGTCACCGGCACCCTGACCGATGAGCAGCGACGGATCGCCGCCGCGCTCTACGCCGGGCCGGACGCCCAGCTCACCGGGCTGGCCGCGCTGATCTGGTACGGCTTCCGGCAGAGTCCGCGCACCGAAGACGTACACCTGATCGTGCCGCACCACACGCGGCGCAGCTCGGCGGGATTCGCCCGCGTCACGCGGGCCCTGGCCCTGGACGCCTGGGCCCGGCGGGCACCGATCTACCCGGTCTGCTCGCCGGCCCGGGCGGTGGTGGACGCGGCCCGCGACCTGCGCCAACTGCGGCCGGTACGCGCGATCGTCGCCGAGTCCGTGCAGCGCGGGTTCACCGACCTGGCCCGGCTCGACGAGGAGATCCGCCGGGCGCGGCGAAGCCGGACGGCGTTGGTCAGGCAGGCGTACTCCGAGGTGGTCAACGGCACCCGGTCCGCTCCGGAGGCGGAGCTGCGGGAGTGCCTGGCCGGCAGTCGGCTGTTGCCGGAGATCCGGTGGAACCCCCGTCTGGTCGCCGGGGACGGCAACTCACTGCCGACGCCAGACGGCTATCTCGCCGACGCGGCAGTGGCGCTCGAGGTCGACTCGCGGGAGTACCACTTCAGCCCTGGAGACTGGGCGCGGACGCTCGATCGGCACAACGAGCTGAGCCGGCACGGCATCCTGATCCTGCACTTCACCCCGGCGCAGATCCGCCGCGAGCCCGGCCGGGTCCGCCGCACGGTGGAGGACGCGTACGAATCGAGGCGCGGCCTCGGCGCCACGAACCCGGTCCGCGTCGAGCCCGTCGAGGTGCCGGGTAGCGGCGGGTGAGCCCTCCAGTGGTGTTAGGAAGGGCACCTTCCTCTACAGAAAACGTTAAGAAGGTGCCCTTCCTTACAGCTCAGCAGCCGGGGAGGCGTTCGATCAGGTAGCGCTCGACCTGGTCCAGCGAGATGCGCTCCTGGGTCATGGTGTCCCGGTTCCGCACGGTCACCGCGTTGTCGTCGAGGGTGTCGAAGTCGACGGTGACGCAGAACGGGGTGCCGATCTCGTCCTGGCGACGGTAGCGGCGGCCGATCGCCTGCGAGTCGTCGAACTCCACCACCCAGCGCTTGCGCAGGTCGGCGGCGAGGCCCTTCGCCTTCGGCGAGAGCGCCTCGTTGCGCGACAGCGGCAGCACCGCCACCTTGACCGGGGCGAGCCGCGGGTCGAAGCGCATCACGGTGCGCTTGTCCACGCCGCCCTTGGTGTTCGGCGCCTCGTCCTCGTCGTACGCCTCCAGCAGGAACGCCAGCACCGCGCGGGTGAGGCCGGCCGCCGGCTCGATGACGTACGGCACCCAGCGCTCGCCCTTGGCCTGGTCGAAGTACGACAGGTCGACGCCGGAGTGCTTGCTGTGCGTGGTCAGGTCGAAGTCGGTGCGGTTAGCGATGCCCTCCAGCTCCGCGAACTCGGTGCCGCCGAACTGGAAGCGGTACTCGATGTCGACCGTGCGCTTCGAGTAGTGGGACAGCTTCTCCTTCGGGTGCTCGTAGAAGCGTAGGTTCCCCTCCGACAGGCCCAGGTCGAGGTACCAGTTCCAGCGCTCGGAGAGCCAGTACTCGTGCCACTGCTCGTCGGAGCCCGGCTCGACGAAGAACTCCATCTCCATCTGCTCGAACTCGCGGGTGCGGAAGATGAAGTTGCCCGGGGTGATCTCGTTGCGGAACGACTTGCCGGTCTGCGCGATGCCGAACGGCGGCTTCTTGCGGGCGACCGTCTCCACGTTCTTGTAGTTGACGAAGATGCCCTGGGCGGTCTCGGGCCGCAGGTAGTGCATGCCCTCCTCGCTTTCCACCGGGCCGAGGAAGGTCTTCATCAGGCCGTTGAACATCTTCGGCTCGGTGAAGGTGCCCTTGTTGCCGCAGTTGGGGCAGTTCAGCTCGGTCAGCGAGGCCGGCGGCTTACCGTGCTTGGCCTCGTACGCCTCCTCCAGGTGGTCGGCCCGGAACCGCTTGTGGCACGACTGGCACTCGGTCAGCGGGTCGACGAACGCGTCCAGGTGGCCCGAGGCGGCCCAGACGTCGCGGGCCAGGATCACGGCGGAGTCGAGGCCGACCACGTCGTCGCGCTGCTGGACCATCGTCTTCCACCACTGCCGGCGGACGTTCTCCTTCAGCTCCACGCCGAGCGGACCGTAGTCCCACGCCGACCGGGTGCCTCCGTAGATCTCGCTGGAGGGGAAGACGAAGCCTCGGCGCTTGGCGAGGCTGACGACGGCGTCGATGCGGTCGGCTGGCATGTTTCCTCCTACGCCGACTGGCGGTCGGCGGGGACGCGGTAAAAGGACGGAACGAGCAGTTCGGGACAACGGTACGACCACCGCCGGCCCGGGCCCAGCAGAATACCGGGGGCGGGTCAGCTCACCCCGCACACCTCCATGCCGCCGGTCTGCTGGTCCTGCCCGAGGGTGACCTGCTGCCGGTCCTGCCGGCCGCCCGGGTAGGTCACGTCCACGGGCACGGTGAGGTTCACGACGTCCACGTCGCCCACCCGGAAGTCCGCGATCTGCGGCTCGGCGGCCACCCGACGCTCGAACTCCCGGCGCGACTCGCGCTGCTGCGCCTCGTCGCAGAGCTGGTCGTACGCCGCGCCGTACTTCCGCTCGACCAGCGCCCGGTAGTAGTCGGTGGAGACGGTGCGCCCCTGCTCGCGGACGGCCTGCACCCCGGTCACCGCCAGGCCCACCACGGCCGCGCCGCCGCCACCGCAGCAGATCAGCACGGCGAGCGCCCCCGCGCCCAGCCCGAGCCACAGCCGGGTGTTGCGGCCCTCGGTGGGCGGCGCCGCGAACGGTGGGGCGACCCCCGGTCCGGCCGGCGGGGCGGGCACGCCCGGATCCGCCGGCGGGCCGGGCAGTACGGGCGGCGACGCCCCCTGCGGGCCGGGCGGCGGCGGGTACGGCGGCGGGGTCGCCGGTCCGGGAGCGGTCATGCAAGCAATCTAGTGCCCCCGGGCTCAGCGGTACGGACCTGCGGCCCGATCGCTGGCGGCCAGCACGACGTCCCCGCCGGGGGCGGCGGTGGCGAGCGCCTCGTACGCCGACGGCTCGTCGACCGACTCGGCGAGCAGCGGCACGGCTGTGATCTTGACGTCGAAGCCGCCGAGTGCCCGCCGGTAGGTGCCGACCGACTCCCATTCGGTGACCAGGCACCAGTGGCGCGGGTCGTCCAGCGCCCGGACCAGTTGGCCGCGCAGGTAACCGGGGCGGGCCGCGAGCGCGGTGAGGGCGGCGTGCGCCCGTTCGGTGAACTCGTCGGCGACATCGACGTCCACCACGAACCGGTTCGTCACCAGCACCGGGTTCCTCCTCGTATTGTCTGTGGGATGCAGCGTACGCAGAGTCCTTTGCCGGCCCGGTTGGCCCGCGCGAACCCGACGACGGTGTTCCTGGTCACCCTGGTGCTGGCGCTGGTCGCGTTCTTCACCCCCGGAGTGGTCGGCGGGCTGTTCACCCTGCTGCTGGCCGCGGCCGTCGCCGCGCTGCTGGTCACCACCTGGGCGGTCCAGACCGCGCAGACCCGGGTGATCCGGCTGCTGGTGCTCACCCTGCTGGTCGCCGCGGGGCTGGCAAAGCTGTTCTGACATGCAAGCATGCGTTTTTGACAATCATTATCGTTGTCGCGGACAGTTCATGTCATGAACATCCGCTCCGCCCCCCGTACCCTGGCCGCCGCCACCGCCGCCCTGCTCGCGCTGGGTGGCGTGGCGGCCTGCTCCGACGACGGCGCGACCGGCGCAGACCCGCAGCGGGTCGACGTGGTGGCCGCCTTCTACCCGTTGCAGTTCCTCGCCGAGCGCATCGGCGGCGACGCGGTGAAGGTGACCAACCTGGTCAAGCCCGGGGCCGAGCCGCATGACCTGGAGCTCAACCCGGGCCAGGTCGGCCAGGTCGTCGAGGCGGAGCTGGTCGTCCTCCTCAAGGGCTTCCAGCCGGCGCTGGACGAGGCGGTCGAGCAGAACGCCAAGGACCGCGCGTTCGACGTGTCGACCGTGCAGCCGCTGCTGGACGCGGCGGCGGGCGGCCACGACCACGACCACGAGGGCGAGGAGCACGGCCACCCCGAGGAGTCGGGCAAGGCCGAGGAGCCCGGTCACGAGGAGGGCGGCGGCAAGGACCCGCACCTCTGGCTCGACCCGACCCGCCTGGCCACCGTCGGCGACCGGCTCGCCGAGCGGCTCGGCCGGGCCGACCCGGACCGGGCCGCCGACTACACCGCCCGCGCCAGGACGCTGCGCGCCGAGCTGGAGAAGCTGGACGCCGAGTTCACGGCCGGGCTGAAGACCTGCCAGCGGCGGGAGATCGTGGTCAGCCACACCGCCTTCGGCTACCTCACCTCGCGCTACCAGCTGGAGCAGATCGGCATCACCGGGCTGAGCCCGGAGAACGAGCCCTCCCCGCAGCGCCTCGCCGAGGTGATCGAGGAGGCGCGGGAGCACAAGGCCACCACGATCTTCTTCGAGACGCTGGTCAGCCCGAAGGTGGCCGAGACCATCGCCAGGGAGGTCGGCGCGAAGACCGCCGTCCTGGACCCGCTGGAAGGGCTGTCGACCGGCAACGGCGGCGACTACCTTTCGGTGATGCGTACCAACCTGCAGACCCTGAGGACGGCGTTGAGCTGCTCGTGACATCCCCAGTCATCACCGTCACGCACGGGGTGGTCGGCTACGACGGCCGCCCCGTGCTGCGTGACGTCTCCCTGACCGTCACCGCCGGCGAGGTGGTCGCGGTGCTCGGCGCCAACGGCTCCGGCAAGTCCACCCTGATCCGCGCCGCCCTCGGCCTGGTGCCGCTCAGCTCCGGGTCGGTCACCCTCTTCGACCGCCCGTTGCGCCGCTTCCGGCAGTGGCACCGCATCGGGTACGTCCCGCAGCGCCTCGGCGCCGGCAGCGGCGTGCCGGCCACCGTCCGCGAGGTGGTGGCCTCCGGCCGGCTCGCCCGGCGCGGGGTGCTGCGCCCGGCCGGCGCGGCGGACCGGGCGGCGGTGACCGCCGCGCTGGAGGCGGTCGGGCTCGCCGACCGGGCCCGCGATCCCGTGGCCACCCTCTCCGGCGGGCAGCAGCAGCGCACCCTGATCGCCCGGGCTCTCGCCGGCCAGCCGGAGCTGCTCGTCCTCGACGAGCCCACCGCCGGGGTGGACGCGGCCAGCCAGGAGGCGTTCGCCAAGGCGCTGCACGGCTTCGTGGCCGGTGGCGGCACGGTGCTGCTGGTGGCCCACGAGCTCGGACCGCTGCGGCCGCTGATCAGCCGGGCGGTCGTCGTACACCAGGGTGGGATCTGTCACGACGGCGCGGTGCCCGAGCCCGCCGGCCACCACGCGGAGCCCGACCACGACCACGTGCACCCGCACGGTCCCGACGAGCCCGCCGGGCTGTGGAGCAGCTGAGATGGAACTCTTCCAGTACCCCTACATGCAGCGGGCCCTGATCGGCGCGCTGATCATCGGCCTGGCCGCCCCGGCGCTCGGCATCTACCTGGTGCAGCGGAAGCTCGCCCTGATCGGCGACGGGGTGGGGCACGTGGCGCTCACCGGCGTCGGCGCGGGCCTGCTGCTCAACCGGTCCCCGGTGCTCGTCGCAGTCGTCGTGGCGACCCTCGGCGCGGTCACCATCGAGCTGGTCCGCGCGCGCGGGCGCACCTCCGGCGACCTGGCCCTGGCCCTGCTCTTCTACGGCGGTATCGCCGGCGGCGTGACCCTGGTCGGGCTCTCCGACAGCACCAGCGCAAGCCTCAACGCCTACCTGTTCGGCTCGCTGAGCACCATCATGCCGGCGGACCTGACCACCATCGCGGTGCTCGGCGCGGCGATCGCGGTGACCATGCTGGCGCTGCGCCCGGCCCTGTTCGCGGTCTGCCACGACGAGGAGTACGCCCGGGTCTCCGGCCTGCCGGTGCGCACGCTCAACATGCTGCTCGCCGTGGCCACCGCGGTCACCGTGACCATCGCGATGCGGGCCGTCGGGGTGCTGCTGATCAGCGCCCTGATGGTGGTGCCGGTGGCCACCGCGCAGCAGGTGACCCGGGGTTTCCGCAGCACGATGGCGGCGGCGATGGCGCTGGGGCTCTTCGCCGCCGGTTCCGGCGTCTGGGTGGCCGCGAACGCCGACACCGCCCCCGGCGCCTCGGTGGTGCTGATGGCGATCGCCTCGTTCGGGGTGGTCGCGGTCCTCGGGGCGGTCTGGCGGGCGGTGCGCCGGCGGCGCACCCCGACCGCGACGCCGGCGCCCGAGCCGCACGAGGTCGTGCTCCAGTGATCCTGGCCAGCGGCGTGCGGATGGTATTGGTTACCGTTACTAGGTGACCGACGGATCAGGCTACGACGCCTTCGAGGGCGCCAGCGAGCTGTTGCGCGCCCTGTCGGCGCCGATCCGGCTGGCCATCGTCAGTGAGCTCGCCGAGGGCGAGCGCTGCGTGCACGAGCTGGTCGACAAGCTCGGCGCCGCGCAGCCGCTCGTCTCCCAGCACCTGCGGGTGCTGCGGGGCGCCGGCGTGGTGCGCGGCTCGCGGCGGGGGCGCGAGATCGCGTACGCGCTGGTCGACGAGCACGTCGCACACATCGTGGCCGACGCGGTGAGCCACGCCGGGGAGGGGTCATGACGGGTTCCACGGTCCGCAACACCCGCCAGCGCTCGGCGGTGAGCACGCTGCTCGCCGAGTTGGAGGGCTTCCACAGCGCGCAGGAGCTGCACGCGATGCTGCGCGAGCGCGGCGAGCGGGTCGGGCTGACCACCGTCTACCGCACGCTCCAGGGGCTGGCCGACGCGGGCGAGATCGACGTGATGCGCCCGCCGGGGGGCGAGCACCTCTACCGCCGGTGCAGCGAGGGCCACCACCACCATCTGGTCTGCCGGGCCTGCGGCCGCACCGTGGAGGTCGCCGGGCCGACGGTGGAGAGCTGGGCCGAGCGGGTGGCGGCGCAGCACGGCTACGTCGACGTCAGCCACACCCTGGAGATCTTCGGCACCTGCCCGGCCTGCGCCGGCTGAGCCGGCACGGCCCGCCGTCCGCGCCGTGCCGGGTCCGGCCGTACGTGGCACGCTGTCGGCGTGAAGATCTACGCTGATCGTTTTCCCACCGCCGTCCGGCAGTTGGTCACCGACCTGCTCGTCGTCGCCTGGGTGTACGGCGCGATCCGTGGCGCGCTGTGGCTGCACGACCTGGTCCAGAAGCTCGCCGTACCCGGGCAGAAGCTGGAGGGGGCCGGTGGCGGCCTGGCCGACAACCTGGCCGAGGCCGGCGGCAAGGTCGGCCGGGTGCCGCTGGTCGGCGACGAGCTGACCGCGCCGTTCCAGCGGGCGGCCGGCGCCGCCCGCTCGCTGGCCGAGGCGGGGCGGGACCAGCAGGACCTGGTCGACCAGCTCGCCCTCGCGCTGGCCGTCGCCGTGCTGGTGTTCCCGCTCGGCCTGGTGCTCCTCGGCTGGCTGCCGCTGCGGGTGCGCTGGATGCGCCGGGCCTCCTCGGCCGCGAAGCTGGCCGCCGCGCCCGCCGGCCGCGACCTGCTCGCCCTGCGCGCGCTGGCCACCCAGCCGCTGGGCCGGCTGACCCGGATCGCCCCCGACGTGGCCGAGGCGTGGCGGCGCGGCGACGACGACGCCGTGGACGCGCTCGCCGCGCTGGAGCTGCGCCAACTCGGCCTACGCGGCGGTCGCTGACCGGCTGGCTGCGGACGCCGGGTCGATGGCGGCCACCGGCCCGGCGCCCGGGGCGTCAGCGCGCCGGTGGGATGCGGCGGCGGGCGTCGTCGGCGGTGGACGGGCCGGGCGACCAGGCAGCCACCCAGGGCAGGTCGTCGGCCGGGGTGATCACGCCCTCCTCCAGGGCGGCGTAGCGCCCGGCCAGGATCCGCCGCGCGGCGATGTTGTCGACCGAGTCGGTGTTGTCCCACAGGGCGGTGAAGAGCGCGTCGACCCTGGCCCGGGCCTGCCGGCAGAACAGGTCGGCCAGCTCGACGTTCTCGGGCCGGGCCTCCCGCTCGGCGTGGGCGCGCACGCAGACCGCGGACATCGCGAACAACTCGGCGCCGATGTCCACCACCCGGCCGAGGAACGCCTGCTTGCGTTCCATCTTGCCCTGCCAGCGGGACATCGCGTAGAAGGTGGACCGGGCCAGCTTGCGCGAGGCGCGCTCGACCTGCCGCAGGTGGCCGGCGAGCGGGCCGAACTCGGCGTACGCCGACGGGCGTTGCCCCTTTCCGACGGCCAGGGTGGGCAGCCACTTCGCGTAGAAGGCACCGGCCCGCGCGCCGGCGCGGGCCTTGCGGCCGAGGCCGGCGTCGGGATCGATGATGTCGCCGGCGACCGACAGGTGCGCGTCGACCGCCTCCCGGGCGATGAGCAGATGCATGATCTCGGTGGAGCCCTCGAAGATGCGGTTGATCCGCAGGTCGCGCAGCATCTGCTCGACGGCGGCCGGTCGCTCGCCACGCGCGGCGAGGGAGTCGGCCGTCTCGTAGCCGCGGCCGCCCCGGATCTGGACCAGCTCGTCGGCGATCCTCCAGGCCATCTCGCTGGCGTAGAGCTTGACCAGCGCCGCCTCGATCCGGATGTCGTTGCGGTCGTCGTCGGCGAGCAGGCAGCAGAGGTCCAGCATGGTCTCCATGCCGTAGGTCGTCGCGGCGATGAACGAGAGCTTCTGGGCCACCGCCTCGTGTTCGCCGACCGGCCGCCCCCACTGCACCCGGTCGGCGGCCCACTCCCGGGCCACGTTCAGCGCCCACTTACCGGCCCCGACACACATGGCCGGCAGCGACAGCCGCCCGGTGTTCAGCGTGGTCAGGGCGATCTTCAAGCCCTTGCCCTCGCCGCCGATGACGTTCTCCTTCGGCACGAACACGTCGTGGAAGCGGGTCAGGCTGTTCTCCAGGCCACGCAGGCCGATGAAGGCGTTGCGCCGCTCGACCGTGATGCCCTCGGTGTCGCCCTCGACGACGAAGGCGGTGACCCCGCCCCGCCGTCCCTCGGTGGCCGGCACCCGGGCCATCACCACGAGCAGGGTGGCTACGGTGCCGTTGGTGGCCCACAGCTTCACGCCGTTGAGCCGGTAGCCGGTGCCGTCGGGCGTGGGCTCGGCGGTGGTCGCCACCCGGGCCGGGTCCGAGCCGACGTCCGGCTCGGTGAGCAGGAACGCGGACACCTCACCGGCCGCGAGCCGGGGCAGGAAGCGCTGCTTCTGCTCGGCGGTGCCGAACATCTTCAGCGGCTGCGGCACCCCGATGGACTGGTGCGCCGAGAGCAGCGCGCCGATCGCCGGGCTGACCGAGCCGGCCAGCATGAGTGCCCGGCAGTAGTGCAGGTTGCTGAGCCCGTGCCCGCCGTACGACCGGTCGACCTTCATGCCGAACGCGCCGAGCCGCGCCAGCCCGTGGAACACCTCGTCCGGGATGGCCGCGTCCCGCTCGATCGCGGCACCGTCCACCTCGGTGGTGAGGTACTCCCGGAACCGGGCGAGGAACTCGTCGGCGCGGGTCACGTCCGCCGGGTCGGGGCGCGGCCAGGGGTCGATGAGGTCGAGCCGGAACCGGCCGAGGAAGAGTTCCCTGCCGAAGCTGGGGCGGTCCCAGGCGGATTCCCGGGCCGCCTCGGCCACCTGGCGGGCCTCCTTCTCGGAGACCTGTCCCGCCTCCGTCGGCAGCGGCCCCACCACTGCGGCCTTCGCACCGTCGTCGGTCGTGGACTGGTGGTCCGCGCCTGAGCCGTCGGGCGCGGGTCGGCTGTTCTGTGTCGTGGTCACGGCGGCCCCCTCGAACCTCGGTCCGGATGCGTCAACGTGCTCGACGAACAGCACGCTACCCCCGGTTGTTACCCAGGGGTAGCGTGCGATAAATATCGAGTTCCGTCGACCCGGCGCCCGGGCGGCGCTCAGTCTTCGGCGGACGTCCGGGGGTTGTCGTCGTCATCGTCGATGTCGTCCTCACCCCAGTTGCGCCGGGAGAACGGCAGGATCGCCCAGAAGGTGAGGAACCACAGGGCGGTGAGCCCGCTGAGCAGCATGGCGATGCCGCGGTCCAGCACGAAGTCGGTGATCAGCAGCACCGCGCTGACCATCGAGATCAGCATGAAGGCGAGGCCGCCGCTGGCCATCCGGTGGGCGAACCGGACCAGTTCCGGCTTCCGGCCCTGCCGGAACAGCGCACGGTGGAAGGCCACCGGCGAGATGATCATCGCGGTGGCGGCGGCCGCCGCCAGCAACGAGACGATGTAGACGTCCTTCTGGAAAGCGCTGGTGCGGGTGAAGCCGTTGCTGAACGGCAGGGTGAGCAGGAAGGCGAAGAGGATCTGCACGCCGGTCTGGGCGACCCGCAGCTCCTGGAGCAGGTCGGCGAAATTGCGCTGCCAGCGCTGCTTCTCGGTTTCCTTGGACACGCGCTACCTCCGGTCAGACGGTACTGCCGGCGGGGGCGGCCGGCGGCAGCATCGCTGATGCCCCACCCGCCGGTCCGCGAAACCGACTCACCTCACGTCCCGGCGGACCGCCGACGGGTCAGGAGCCGCGCCGGATCCGCCCCGCGTACCGGGCCTCCAGGGCGTTGTTGTGCTCGTCGCCGCCGGCGATGTTGGCGGACAGGTAGACCGGGGGCCGCTCCCCCGCCGCCAGCAGCCGGGCCACCACCTCCACCGTGATCTGCTGCGCCAGCAGCGCCGCGGTGATCGACGAGACCGCACCGACCGCGCCGCCGTCGGGCAGCGGCAGCGTCGCGTCGCCGTACGGGGCGCCGTTGTCGAGCACGACGTCGGCGAAGTCGGCGAGCTTGCGACCGGACGGGTGACGCGAGGTCATCTGCCCGGAGTGCTCCGCCGAGGTGATCGCCACCAACCCGTGCCCCTTCTCCTTGACCAGCGACGCGAACTCCACCATCGCCCCGTTCACGCCGGAGTTGGAGGCGAGCACGAAGACGTCCCGGGGCCCGACCGGAGCCAGCTCGTAGAGGCGGTGCGCCACCGACGGGTCGCGTTCCAGCAGCGGCCCGAGCACGTCCGCCGGGGCGCCGCCGACCAGCACCAGGTCCCGCAGGGCGATCCGGTTGGTCGGCACCAGCCCGCCGGCCCGCCCGGCGATCTCCATGGCCAGCGCCTCGGAGTGCCCGGTGCCGAACGCGTGGACGACCCCGTCGGCCCGGACCGCGTCGGCGATCAGGTCGGCGGCCCGCGCCACCGCCGCACGCTGGCTCTCGGAGACCCGGTTCATCGTGGCGGTCACCACGGTCAGAAAATCGTCGGCGCTCAGCGTCATGTCTGCTCCGTCCATGTCGTACCTCCGTCGGGGTGCGGACCCGGCCGCTGCCGGGAGCGTCGGGGCTCAGGCCGGGTCGTGCACCCGGGCCAGGATCGCCTCGGCCAGCGGGGCGGGCGCCTCGTCGGGGATCCAGTGGCTCACCCGGGGCAGCTCGACGAACCGGTAGTCGCCGGTCACCTGGCCGGCGCACGCCTCGGCGGCGGACCGGCCGATCGCGACGTCACCGTCGCTCCAGACGAATGTGGTCGGCACCGCCACCGGCCCGATGGCCGCCAGGTCCCGGCGGGACATGGCCCGGTACCAGTTCAGGGCCGCCGTCAGCGCGCCCGGCTCGCGCATCGGATCCGCGTACCCGGCCACCCGCCGGTCGTCGCCGACCCCGCGCAGCATCCGGCGCAGCCCGGTCGCGCCCAGCGCCAGCAGCGCCTTCTCCGCCGTGCCCGGCCTGCGGAACAGCGTCATGTACGCCGACCGCGCCTTCTGCCCCGGGTCCTCGGTCAGGGCCCACGCCATCGCGGCCGGGTGCGGCACGGAGACCGCGGTCAGCGTGCGGGCCCGCTCGGGGTGGCCGGCGGCGACCGCCCAGGCCACCACCGCGCCCCAGTCGTGCCCCACCAGGTGCGCCGCGTCGACGCCCAGCGCGTCGAGTACGCCCACCGCGTCGGCGACCAGCTCCGGCAGCCGGTACGCCTCGACCGCCCCGGGCCGGGCGCCCGGCGAGTAGCCCCGCTGGTCGAGCGCGTACGTGCGCAGGCCGGCGGCGTGCAGCGCGGGCACCACGTCGTCCCACTCGCCGCCGTGCTGCGGGAAGCCGTGCAGCAGCAGGACGGGTGTCCCGCCCGCCGGCCCGCCGACGCGGACGTCGAACGTCAAACCCCGGGCCTCGATCCGCATGATCGTGAGCCTACCCAGGGCAGACGTGGGTCACTCGTACTGCTGCCGGGGGACGGGCACCTGCCGCCACGACTCCACGTCCAGGTAGGGGATCTCGGCGTCGTTGACCGGGTCCCGGGCGATCCGGTCGCTGTAGCGGCCGGTCACCTCGATCCAGGTGTCGTCGGCGAGGCCTTCCGGGGCCGCGCCGGTCAGGCCGAGTTTGACCGGCCGCCCGTCGGCGGCGCAGCAGGAGAGCACCATCCGGGCCAGCAGCGGCCGGCCGTCGGGGCCGGTGGTGACGAAGCCGGTCAGCTGGACCCGCCGGTCGCCGATCGAGGTGCCCCGGTCGAACAGCGCCCGCGAGGCGTAGTCGAGCACGGTGACCCGCACCGGGTCGCCCTCGGGCAGCGGCGGATAGTCGGACGGTTGCTGCCGGGTGGTGACGGCGGTGCCGGCCTGCCCGGCCGCGTACGAGCCCAGGGCCGGTGGGGCGACCAGCAGCAGCCCCAGCACGGGCAGGATCAGCAGCCAACCGACGCGCGGCTCGTGGTGCCCGTGCCCGTCGTGGTCGTGGCCGTCGGGTCCGTCGGCCGGTGCGGGTGCGTCGGCGCGGCGGAGGATCGGGCGCAGCTCGTACCAGAGGGTCATCACCGCGGTGGCCACCAGCAGCAGGCCGGCGGCGATCAGGAAGGGCCGCAGCCCCTCCTTGACGTAGCGCAGGTAGAGGTCGGTGAGGCTGGCCCGGATCACCGCGCCGCCCAGCAGCAGCAGGACGACCGCCTGCGCCTGCCGGTTCACAGCAGCACCGCCCCGGTCGCGACGGCCACCGCGACGGCCACCGCGAAGGTGGCCGGGGCGAACCGCAGGGCGAACCTCCGGCCGAAGACGCCGGTCTGCATCGAGATGAGCTTGAGGTCGACCATCGGCCCCACCACCAGGAAGACCAGCCGGGAGGTCAGCGAGAACTGTGCCAGGGAGGCGGCGACGAAGGCGTCCGCCTCCGAGCAGAGGGAGAGCAGCACGGCGAGCGCGGCCAGGGCGAGCACCGAGAGCACCGGGTTGTCGGCGAGCGTCTGCAACCAGCGCTCCGGCACGACGACGTTGATCGTGGCGGCGGCGGCCGCGCCGATCACCAGGAAGCCGCCGGCGTGCGTGACGTCGTGCCGGACGGCCGCCCAGAACGCCCGTCCGCGCGAGCTGTCGTCCAGCTCCGGCCGGCGCGGCAGCCGGATCCAGTCGGCCCGGCCGAGGCGCAGCCACAGCCAGCCCATGACCATCGCGACGACCAGGCTCGCGACGGCCCGGGCGAGCACCATCCGCGGGTCGTCGGGGAAGGCCACGGCGGTGGCGGTGAGCACGATCGGGTTGATCGCCGGGGCGGCGAGCAGGAAGGCGAGCGCGGCGGCCGGGGTGACCCCGCGCCGGATCAGCGACCCGGCGATCGGCACCGCCCCGCACTCGCAGCCGGGCAGCACGACGCCGGCCGCGCTGGCCACCGGCACCGCGAGCGCGGGGTGGCGCGGCAGCGCCCGGGCCCAGAACGACCGGGGCACGAAGACGGCGATCACCGCGGAGAGCAGCACCCCGAAGACCAGGAACGGCACCGCCTGCACCAGGACCGAGACGAAGACGGTGGTCCAGGTCTGCAACCGGGGCGTGGCGAGGGCGCCGGCCAGCGGCTCGCGGAAGACGACGAGCAGGATCAGCAGGCCGGCGAGGACCTCCACCGACCCGATCCGCCCGCCCGGGCGGTGGGGCGCCTCTTCCGGTACGCCCGGGGCGGCCACGCGCACCGCGCCGCCCTCGTCCCGCCCGTCCGGCGCGCGGCGGTCAGCCTCGGATGTCACGTACGTGTCCCTCTGCCGGTTTCCCAGTGGCCGCCCGAGAGTACCGGGCCGGAATCGGGTGCGTCGATCGAACCCGCGGGGTGAGCTGGGGATAGATCACTTTGCCCGATGATCTTCGAAGGTGTTAGCGTCGGCCCGACAACTTCACATCCGACAGGGGAGCGCACAGCGCTGAGAGTGCGGGCACCACCCGCAGACCCTCGAACCTGATCTGGGTAATGCCAGCGCAGGGAGTTCGGTCGACCTCCAGCCGCGTCGCCGTCCGGCACGTCCGGGCGCGGCGTGCGTCTTCTCCTGGTTCTCGTTCAGGACTGGGAGCAACCATGCGAGACAACACCACCGCCCGGTGGCGGACCATCGACGTCGTCGTCGCCGCGGTGATCGCGGTGGCCTTCGGCGTCATCTTCTGGGCCTGGGGCCTGCTGTGGCGGGCCGTCGACCCGGCGTTCGCGTTCTTCCCGGCCGGCCAGGCGATCATGTACGGCGTCTGGCTGGTCCCGGCCGTCCTCGGTGGCCTGGTGATCCGCAAGCCCGGCGCGGCGCTCTTCTGCGAGGCGGTGGCGGCGACGGTCTCCGCGCTGCTCGGCTCGGAGTGGGGCGGCATCACCATCGTGCAGGGCCTGATCCAGGGGCTCGGCGCCGAGCTGGCCTTCGCCGCGTTCCGGTACCGCTCGTTCCGGCTGCCCACCGCGCTGATCGCGGGTGCGCTGACCGGCCTCGGCGCGGCGCTGTTCGACTTCGTCGTCTGGAACGTCGACTACGCGCTGGGCAGCTACCGCATCCCGTACGCCCTGCTCACCGTCGTCAGCGCCACGATCGTCGCCGGTGCCGGCGGCTGGGCCCTGACCCGCGCCCTCGCCACCACGGGCGCCCTGGACCGCTTCCCCGCCGCCCGCACCCGCCCCCTGATCTGACCGCCCCGACCGACAGAACCGCGTTGATCATGAGGTTGACGGCGATGTGGATCTCCATTGGTGCCGCCAACCTCATGATCAACGCCACGGGGGCAGGCGGGAGGAGGGGGGCGGGGTGGGGGGTGTAGTCCTGCGGGGGTTCGGGTGGCGGCACGCCGGGCGGCGGGCCTGGGCGGTGCGCGGAGTGGATCTGCGCGTCGAGGCCGGGGAGCGGGTGCTGCTGCTCGGGCCGTCGGGGGCCGGCAAGAGCACCCTGCTCGCCGCGCTGGCCGGGCTGCTGCCCGAGGACTCGGGCGAGCAGGAGGGCACCGTCGAGATCGACGGGCTCGACCCCCGCAAGGGCCGGGAACGGGTCGGCATCGTCTTCCAGGACCCGGAGACCCAGCTCGTGATGGCCCGCAGCGGCGACGACGTCGCGTTCGGGCTGGAGAACCGCGGCACCCCCGAAGGGGAGATCTGGCCCCGCGTCGACGAGGCGCTGGCCCGGGTCGGCTTCCCGTACCACCGGGACCGCCCCACCGCCGCCCTCTCCGGCGGGGAGCAGCAGCGGCTCGCCCTGGCCGGCGCGCTGGCCCTGCGTCCCGGGCTGCTGCTGCTCGACGAGCCGACCGCCAACCTCGACCCCACCGGCGCGGCGCTGATCCGGGCGGCGGTGGCCGGCGCGCTGCACGCCGACACCACGCTGGTCCTGGTCGAGCACCGGGTCGCCGAGGCGCTGCCCCTGGTCGACCGGGTGGTCGTGCTCGAACCCGGCGGCGGCGTCCGCGCGGACGGCACGCCCGAGGCCGTCTTCGGCACGCACGGCGACGCGCTCGCCGCCGAGGGCGTCTGGGTGCCCGGCCGGCCCGTGCCGCCCCGCCACGCCACCGCGCCGGCCGGCGACGTGTTGCTCTCCGCCGACCGGCTCGGCCTGCCGCCCCGGCTGGCCGCCGTCGACCTGACGGTACGCGCCGGCGAGGCACTCGCCGTCCTCGGCCCGAACGGGGCCGGCAAGTCGACCCTCGCGCTGCTGCTCGGCGGGCTGCTCAGGCCGGGCACCGGCCGGGTCGTGGCGACCCCGGAACTCGCCGGCGCCGACGCCCGCACGCCCCCGCACCGCTGGCGCGCCCCGGCCCTGGCCCGCCGGATCGGCTCGGTCTTCCAGGACCCGGAGCACCAGTTCGTCACCAACACCGTCCACGACGAGCTGGCGCTCGGCCCGCGCCGCACCGGCCAGCCCGAGGCGAGGGTACGGTCCACTGTCGACGCGTTGCTGACCCGGCTGCGGTTGACGAGGCTCGCGGCGGCCAACCCGTACACCCTCTCCGGCGGGGAGGCACGGCGGCTGAGCGTGGCGACCGCCCTGGCCACCGCGCCACGCCTGCTCCTCTGCGACGAACCGACCTTCGGCCAGGACCGGCGGACGTGGCTGGAGCTGGTGGACCTGCTCGCCGAGTTGCGCGACGCCGGGCACGGCCTGGTCGCCGTCACCCACGACACGGAGTTCGTCGCCGCCCTGGCCGACCGCCGCGTCACCCTGGAGCGCCCGTGATCGCGGGTCTGGGCGCCGGAAGGCTCCGGTGGCTCAGCACGGCCCGCCGGTCCCGGTGGCCGGCGGGCGCGGACCCGACCGCCGCACCGGTCACCCGTCGCATTCTGGAGTGGGCGTGATCAGTTTCGAGCCGGTCGCCCGGCCGGAGGCGCCACTGGCCCGGCGCAACCCGGTGGCCAAACTCGTCGCGGCGCTGGTGTTCTCGTTCGTCCTGGTCGCCACCCTGGACCCGGTGGCCCCGGCCATCGCGATCGCCGTCGAGCTGGCCGTGCTGCCGCTGTTCGGGGTCCGCTACCGGGTGCTGGCCCGGCGGGCCTGGCCGCTGCTCGTGGGCGCGGTCGGCATCGTGGTGACGCTGGTGCTGTTCGCGGCCGAGCGCTCCGGCCGGGTGCTGGTCGAGGCCGGCCCGGCGGTGGTGACGTCCGGGGTGCTGCTCACCGCGCTCGGGCTGGTGCTGCGCATGTTCGCCGTGGCGCTGCCCGGTGTGATCGTCTTCGCCACCACCGACCCCACCGACCTGGCGGACGCGCTGATCCAGAACGCGAAGGCGCCGGCCCGGTTCGCCATCGGCGCGCTGGCGGCGTTCCGGCTGGTTCCGCTGCTCGGGCAGGAGTGGCAGATGATCTCCATGGCCCGCCGCGCCCGTGGCGTGGAGGCGGGGCACAACCCGCTGGCGAAGCTGCGGCTGTTCACCTCGACGGCCTTCACGCTGCTGGTCGGGGCGATCCGTCGGGGCACCCGGCTGGCCGTGGCGATGGACGCTCGGGGCTTCGACGCGGGAACCCCGCGTACCGTCGCCCGGCGGCAGCGTTTCGTCGCCGCCGACGGCCTGCTGATCGCCGGCGCGGCGGCGCTCGCCGGGGCCGCGCTGACCGTCAGCGTGCTGCTCGGCACGTTCCGCCCGCTGATCGGCTGACGGGCCGGGTGGAGTCGCCGACGACGACTCCACCCGGGTGACACGATCAGCTGCGCCGGAAGGCGTACCGGCGGGCCTGACCGGCCCGCTGGCCACGCAACGCGCCGGAGCGGCCGGTGCCGGAGACCGGCGGACCGGCCTTCGGCGCCGCCGGCCGCTCGACCGGCAGCACCGGCACGGCCGGCGCCACTGCCACCTCGTCGAGGTTGACCGGCGTCAGGTCCACGGTGGACGGCGTGGGCAGGGTGGTACGGGACTTCTTCGGGTTGCGCCTGGCAGGCATCCGTGCCTCCTTGGTCTGCGGGCCCTCCCGCCCCGGCACGACGGCCGGTGGCTGGTGCCCGCCTCGTCAGGTGACCGTCGCGCGACGGTCGGGCGGAATCGGGACTGCTGCCCGGGATCGACCACGAGGGACACCGCCGCCTCGACGACAGGTGCGGAATGCGGACGCCCGGGAGCACGCGGACCACTACCGCGGAACGCGGCGGGTCGGCTCGGAGTGGGGCGTCAGATACGCATACCCGCACACTATCCGACCCCCCACCCCCGCGCACCCGAATTACTCCCCGCCCGTCGCCCGTCGCCCCCGCACCCGCACCCGCACCCGCACCCGCACCCGCACCCGCACCCGCACCCGCGATCTTGCACTTTCGGCCCGCGTTATGGGGCTTATGCACTGTTCGCACGGGCAGAAACTGCAAGATCGACGGTGGGAGCGGGGGTGCGGGGGTGCGGGGCGAGGTGGAGGAGGGTCAGGCGAGGGTGGCGTGCATCTCCCAGACCAGGATCTCCGCCGGCTCGGTGGCGGTCACCCGCCGTCCGCCCGTCATGGTGAGCCGGGCGGCGTCTCCGGTGCCGAGCGGCCCGGAGTCCTCCAGGATGATCGCGCCGGTCGGGACGTACAGGTGGACGAAGGGCGCGTCCGGAAGGGTGACCTCGTCGCCGGGGTCGAGCCGGGCGGCGTGCAGGGCCGCGAACCGGTTGCGGATCCGGATCGCCGAGGCGCCGTCGTGGCGCTCCATCCCGGAGGCGACCGGCACCAGACCACCGTGCAGGAGCTGGTCGCCGATCTCGAGCTGCTCGTAGCCGGGCTTCACGCCCTGCTCGTCGGGGAGCACCCACATCTGCACGAAGTGGACGGGATCGGTGTGCGGATCGCGGCCGTCGAGCCGCCAGGCGTCGTTCTTCTCCGAGTGCAGGATGCCCGTGCCGGCGCTCATCCGCTGCGCCAGCCCGGGGTAGATCACGCCGGAGTGGCCGGTGGAGTCCTGGTGCACCAGAGATCCGCGCAGCACCCAGGTCACGATCTCCATGTCCTGGTGCGGGTGGGTCTCGAAGCCGGCGCCCGGCCGCACCACGTCGTCGTTGTTGACCAGCAGCAGCCCGTGGTGGGTGTTGGCGGGATCGTAGTGCCGGGAGAACGAGAACGAGTGCTTCGAGTCGAGCCAGGAGATCCGGGTGGCGAACCGGTCGTCGGCGCGCCGGACGTCGACGGACGGCGCGGGAGCGGTCACCAGGCACGCTGCCCGGTCTCGGCGGGCGCCCAGGTGAGGGCCGGCTCACCGGTGGCCAACTCGCCGATCTCCCCGGAGCGCAGTCGCGGCGCGTGGCCGAGTTCGTGGCAGTGCTGCTCGGCGATCTCGGCGCAGATCTCGGCGACCTGAGCGCAGATCGGGTCACCGAGGTCGGCCGCGCTCAACGCCATGATCATTTTGTATCGGAGATCCCGCATCCCCACCCCCGAGGTTCGACGCGGCCAGGGCATCCGCCCCGCTCCCCGATCCTAGGCACCCCCGCCCAGGCTGACCCCCGGAACCCGAACCCCCGATCCGACGGCCACCCGCGGTTCGGGGCCGATCACTCGACCCGGAGGCGGTCGCCGGGCACCAGAACCGCGTGAACGGCGGCCGGGGCGGGGCAGGTCCGGGCAGGGGCCGGAGGCGGGCGCGATTAGGGGCGGGGCGGGGTGCCGGGCCCACAAGTGCTGGGCCCGGCACACCCGCCCCGCCTCGACGCAGGGTGCCTCAGAAGAAGCGGCGGCGCTTGGCCTTCTGCGGACGGAGCATGTCGGCGCCCTTGGTGAGCAGGCGGGAGACGCCGGAGGGGCCCCGCCGGGCCTCGATCGTGTGGCTGAGCTTGCGGGCGCCTGCGGCCGCCACCGGCACGGCGACCGCCATCATCGCCCACTGGGCAACACGCTTCTGAATCATGTGGGTTCACCTCCGTCAGTGGCTGTTGACCGAGGTGGTACCCCGTACGGCCGGCCGGTAAGCCTCAGACCGGTGGGGCGACCGGGTTGGGCAGCGCGCCACCGAAGCGACGGTCCCGCTGCGCGTACAGCTCGCAGGCGTACCAGAGGTGGCGGCGGTCGAAGTCGGGCCAGAGCGTGTCGAGGAAGACCAGCTCGGCGTACGCGGTCTGCCAGAGCAGGAAATTGGAGATCCGCTCCTCGCCGGAGGGGCGCAGGAACAGGTCGACCTCGGGGACCTCCGGGTGGTAGAGGTACTTCGCGACGGTCTTCTCCGTCACCTTCGCCGGATCCAGCCGGCCCGCCGCGGCGTCGCGGGCGATGGCGGCGGCGGCGTCGGCGATCTCCGCCTGCCCGCCGTAGTTGACGCAGAACTGGAGGGTCAGCGTCGAGTTGCCCCGGGACATCTCCTCCGCCGTCTGCAACTCGGAGATGACGCTCTTCCAGAGCCGCCCGCTCCGGCCGGACCAGACCACCCGCACCCCCAGGTCGACCAGTTGGTCCCGGCGGCGGCGGATGACGTCCCGGTTGAAGCCCATCAGGAAGCGGACCTCGTCCGGCGAGCGCCGCCAGTTCTCCGTGGAGAAGGCGTACGCGGACAGGTAGGGGATGCCCATCTCGATGGCACCCTCGACCGTGTCGAAGAGGGAGAACTCCCCCGCCTCGTGGCCCTTGGTGCGGGGCAGCCCGCGGTCCTTGGCCCACCGGCCGTTGCCGTCCATCACCACGGCGACGTGCCGCGGCACCGCGTCGGCGGGCAGCGCCGGCGGTCGGGCACCCGACGGGTGCGGCGTCGGCGGTACCGGCTCGCGACGCCCGGCCCTCAACGATCGGATCACTCGGTTCTCCCCCTGCTCACACCGTCCACGTCGGCGCCGCCGCCGCGTGGCGGTGGCACCGGACCGGCCGTCGGGGCGCCCCGGTCGACCAGCGGCAGCGAGCGTAGCGCGCGTTCGAGGTGCCACTGCAGGTGCGCCGCGACGAGGCCGCTGCACTCCCGGCGTACGCCGGTCTCGGTGGCGTCGGCGACCCGCCAGTCGCCGGTGGTCAGCGCGGACATCAGGTCGATGGTGGCCGGGGCGGGATGGGCCGCGCCGGGCGGCCGGCAGTCCGGGCAGACCGCGCCCCCGGCCGGCACCGAGAACGCCCGGTGCCGCCCCGGCGTGCCGCAGACGGCGCAGGCGGTCAGCGCCGGCGCCCAGCCGGCCAGCGCCATCCCCCGCAGCAGGTACGCGTCGAGCACCAGAGTGGTGGCGTGGCTGCCCTCGGCGAGCGCCCGCAGCGCGCCCAGGGTGAGCTGGAACAGCCGCAGCGACGGCTCCCGCTCGACGGGGGTGAGCCGCTCGGCGGTCTCGGCGATCGCGCTGGCCGCCGTGTAGCGGGGATAGTCGCCGAGGAACCGCTTGCCGTAGAGGTCGATGCCCTCGACCTGGCTGACCGTGTGCAGCGAGCTGCCCTGGTTGCCCTTGGGGTCGCCGGCGAGCTGGAGGTCGACGTGGCCGAACGGCTCCAGCCGGGCGCCGAACTTGCTGGTGGTGCGGCGGACCCCCCGGGCCACCGCCCGGAGCCGGCCGTGCCGCCGGGTGAGCAGGGTGATGATCCGGTCGGACTCACCGAGCTTCTGCACACGCAGGACCACCGCGTCGTCGCGGTAGAGCTGTCGGCGGTACCCGGCCATCGGACCATTCTCTCTCGGGGTGCGGAATCAGGGTCGGCTCGGGGTGGACACACGCGGAACCCCGATGCGCGACGCGGCGGCCGCCTCGTAGCGTGCCCCCATGGCCCAGTACCGCGCTGCCGCCACGCTCGCCGTGGCCGCCATGCTGGTCGTCTCGACCGGCTGTGACAACCTCGCCTCCCGCCGGCTCGACTTCGACGACACCGAGGCGGCCCGGATCACGGCCGTACGGGTGCTTCCGGGAGCCGGCGACGTGAGCGTCCGGGGCATCGGCACGGCCGGCGAGGTGCGGATCAAGCGGGTGGTGCGCTACCACGGCGCCCAGCCCGACACCACGTACGCGGTCAAGGGTGGCGAGCTGGTGCTGGACACCGACTGCGGCGACGACTGCAGCATCTCCTACGAGGTCACCGTCCCCGAGGGGGTGAGCGTGACGGGCGAGACCGGTTCGGGCGACGTCAACCTGAGCAAGGTCGGCGCGGTGGAGATGAAGGTCGGTTCGGGCAACATCCGGGTGTCCGGCTCCGGTGCGGTCCAGGCCGAGACCGGCTCCGGTGACGTCGTGGTCAGCCGCGCCGCGGGTGCCGTCAACGTCAAGACCGGCTCCGGCAACGTCGAGGTGGACGACAGCACGGCCGAGGTCACGTTGCAGACCGGCTCCGGCGACATCACCGGGCGCCGGCTCGGCGCGGGGGTCGCCGCGGAGGCCACTTCCGGCAACATCACCCTCGACCTCTCCGCCCCCGCGTCGGCGCGCGCGCACGCCTCCAGCGGGGACGTCAAGCTGGTCGTCCCCGCGGGCCGCTACCAGGTCCGCTCCCGCACCGGCAGCGGCGACGCCTCGCTGGGGGTCACCCACGATCCGGCCGCGTCCCTGGTGCTGGACCTCTCCACCGGCAGCGGGAACCAGACCCTCACCGCGCGCTGACCTCGACGGTCTCCGATTCCCGGGCGGCCCGGGGTTGCGGCACCGCCACCCGACCGGCGCCCGGGCCGGGACGGGCGCCTCCGGGGACCAACTCCACCGGCCTGCGTGCCGCCAGGTCCTCCACCCAGCCGACCAGCACGGTCACCACCGCGACCAGCGCGAAGACCAGCACCACCCGGATCGCCAGCCCGAGCGGGTCCTGGTGCGACCAGCCCACCACGTCCACGAGCGGGGTGAGCGCCACCACGAACGGCATGTGCCACAGGTAGACGGTGAGCGCCCGGCGGTTCACCACGGTCACCGCCCGGCCGAACGTCGCCCGCCGGTCCACCCAGGCCGCGCTCGCCGGCCCGCGGCCGAGCAGCACGAGGATGAAGGCGGCCGACCAGAGCGCGTTGCCCAGGGGGTTGTCGTTCAGGTCGTACCCGCGCGGGCCGGGGTGGGTGACGATCCAGGCGGCCCCGGCCGCGGCGAGGGCCAGCGCCACCGGCACGAGCACCCGGTTGGCCAGTCGGCGCAGCATCCCGGCCTGGTGTGCGAAGCCGAGCAGCCAGGCCCCGAAGTAGAGCCCGAAGTGGTGCAGCGCCCCCGGCACCGGCGGGAGCAGGCCGAGTTCGGCCGCGACGAGCAGGACGTACGGGGCGATCAGGGTGGGCACCGGGGCACGCCGGAACAGCCAGAGGGCCACCGGCGAGGCGAGTACGAACCAGAGGTAGTCGCGCAGGTACCAGATCACGCTGAGCGCCACCGCGCCCCAGCCGTTGGCCGGCGGGTCGGCGATGGGGAAGAGCCAGAGCAGCACCTTCGGGCTCAACGGCAGCCCGGTGAGCAGCATGGCCGGCACGAAGACGGCGGCGAGCACCCAGAGCGACGGCAGCAGGCGCCGCAGCCGCCGGACGACCGCACCGGTCCCCCAGCGCTGCAACGAGGCAGCCATCAGGGAGCCGGCCAGCGCGAACATCACCGACATCGCCGGGAAGACGAGGGTCAGCGTGGCCCAACCGGTGACGTGGTAGACGACCACTCGAACGATGGCCAGGAAGCGGAGCAGGTCCAGGTATCGGTTTCGCATCAGCCTGCATCTATGTCCGGAGGTGCGGGGGCTGTCCTTTCTCCTACCCTCCGGAATCGGCACGGCAAACGGCAACCGCCCCGGCTGATCGTGACATCCTCCATACGGCCGACCGATATCGATCATCCGTCGGCACGCTATCGACCGACCAGCCGACCCCGGCCGCACGGGAGCACCCGCTCCGGCGCACACCGATCACGTGCGGGAGCGCCGCGCCCGGGGCCGGACCCAGGCGTCAGAAGCCCAGCTTGCGTAGCTGCTTCGGATCCCGCTGCCAGTCCTTCGCCACCCGGACGTGCAGGTCGAGGTAGACCCGGGTGCCGAGCAACTCCTCGATCTGCCGGCGGGCCGTGGTGCCGACGTGCTTGAGCCGGCTGGCCCGGTGGCCGATCACGATCGCTTTCTGACTGGGCCGTTCGACATACACGTCGGCGTATATCTTCATCAGTTGGCCCTCGGGAATCATCTCCTCGACGACCACCGCGATGGAATGCGGCAGTTCGTCGCGGACGCCCTCCAGCGCGGCCTCCCGGATCAGCTCGGCCACCAGCACCTGCTCCGGATCGTCGGTGAGCATGTCGTCCGGATAGAGCTGCGGCGACTCGGGGAGGTAGCCGGTCATCACGTCGACCAGCGTGTCCACCTGGTGCCCGGAGACCGCGCTGACCGGCACCACCTGGGCGAACTCGCCCAGCTCGCTGACGGCGAGCAACTGCTCGGCCAGCCGCTTGCGGTCCACCAGGTCGGTCTTCGTGACCACCGCCAGCACGGTGGCCTTCAGCTCGGCCAGCTCGCCGGTGATGAACCGGTCGCCCCGCCCGATCGGCTCGTCCGCCGGGATGCAGAGGCCGATCACGTCGACCTCGCTCCAGGTCTGTCGGACCAGGTCGTTGAGCCGTTCGCCGAGCAGCGTACGGGGGCGGTGCAGGCCCGGGGTGTCGACCAGCACGAGCTGGGACTCGGGGCGGTGCAGCACGGCCCGGATGACGTGCCTGGTGGTCTGCGGCTTGTTCGAGGTGATGGCGATCTTCTGCCCGACGATCGCGTTGGTCAGCGTCGACTTGCCGGCGTTCGGCCGGCCGACGAAACAGGCGAAGCCGGCCCGGTAGGGATGCTGCTGGAGGTCGCTCACTCCACCACCGTGCCCAGCACCGTGCCGTCCGGGGCGGCCACGTGGATCGGCGCCTCCGCGGCGAGGTCGCGCACCGCCGCGTGCCCGGCACCGTCCAACGTCGACGCCTCGGTCACCACCACGGCCGCCTCCAGCCGGGTCGCGCCGGCCGCGACCGCCGAGGCCACCGCGAGCTGGAGCGCGGTGATCGTCAACGAGGGCAGCGAGACGCTGGCGGCGGCGTACGTCCGGCCGTCCTGGTCGCGGACCGCCGCGCCCTCCACGGCACCCACCCGGCCACGCGCCCCCCGGGCCAGGACGACCAGCTTGCCGTCCTCGGCGCTCAGCTCGACCGGGTCGGACGGAGTGGGCTGGGAGCCCGGTACGGCGGGTGACTCAGGCATCGGCGGGTTGCCTCTCCTCGGATCGGTTCGTGTCGTCCCGGGGCTCGGCCTGCTCGGCACGGCCCGGGTCGTTCTGTGGATCGGTCGACTCCGCCCGGCTCACCAGCACGGTGTCGATCCGGTTGCGCCGGCCGGTGGTGCCCTCGGCGATCAGCCGGAGCCCGGCGACCTCGACCTGCGCCCCCGGGATCGGGACCCGACCCAGGGACTGGGCGAGGAGGCCACCGACGGTCTCCACCTCGTCGGTGGGCAGCTCGGTGTCGAACAGCTCGCCGAGATCCTCCACGGGGAGCCGTGCGGTGACCCGCACCGCCCCGTCGTCGAGGTGCTCGACCGGCGGGCGCTCGACATCGTACTCGTCGGTGATCTCGCCGACGATCTCCTCCAGGATGTCCTCGATGGTGACCAGGCCGCCGGTGCCGCCGTACTCGTCGACGACGATGACCAGGTGGTTGCGGGCGGCCTGCATCTCCGAGAGCAGGTCGTCGACCGGCTTGGACTCGGGCACGAAGGTGGCCGGGCGCATCAGCTCGGCGACCGGGACCTGGCGGTCCGCCGAGGCGCCGCCCTGGGTCCGCCGGATCAGGTCCTTGAGGTAGAGCACGCCGAGCACGTCGTCGACGCTCTCGCCGATGACCGGGATCCGCGAGAAGCCGGAACGCAGGAAGAGCGCGAGCGCCTGGGAGAGCGTCTTGCGCTCCTCGATCCACACCATCTCGGTACGCGGCACCATCACCTCGCGGGCGATGGTGTCGCCGAGCGCGAACACCGAGTGGATCATCTGCCGCTCGCCGTGCTCCACGACGCCGCGCTGCTCGGCCAGGTCGACCAGCTCGCGCAGCTCCACCTGGGTGGCGAACGGCCCCTCCCGGAAGCCACGCCCCGGGGTCACCGCGTTGCCGATCAGGATGAGCAGCGAGGCGAGCGGGTTGAGCGCCCGGCCCAGCCAGCGGACCAGCGGCGCCACGGACCGCCCGACCACGTACGCGTGCTGCCGGCCGATGGTCCGTGGGCCGACCCCGACCACCACGAAGCTGATCACGGTCATCGCGCCGGCGGTGATCAGCGCGGCGCGCCAGCCCGCGCCGAAGGTGTCGACCGCGACCAGCGCCACCAGGGTGGTGGCGGTCAGCTCGGCGAGCAGCCGCAGCAGCAGCAGCAGGTTGAGGTGGCGGACCACGTCCGCGGCGACGGTCTGGAGCGTCCGCGCGCCCCGTGCGCCGTCGCGGGCCAGCTCGGCGGCGCGGGCCGGCGAGACCGCGGCGAGCGCCGCCTCGGTCATGGCGATCAGGCCGGCCAGCACCACGAGGCCGGCCGCGAAGACCAGCAGTTGCAGGTCAGGTAGGCCGGTGGCACCGGCCGCCAGTGTCGGGGTGGTCATCACCGGGACCGGGTCGACCGCCAGCTCGCCAGCAGCCGGGCCTGGAGGGCGAACATCTCCCGCTCCTCCTCCGGCTCGGCGTGGTCGTAGCCAAGCAGGTGCAGCACCCCGTGCACGGTGAGCAGGTGCAGCTCGTCGGCGGAGGAGTGCCCGGCGGTGGCCGCCTGCTTAGCCGCCACCTCGGGGCAGAGCACGATGTCGCCGAGCAGTGCGGGCTCCCCGCCGGCCGCGGTCGTCTCGCCGGGGCCGTGGTCGACGCTGCCCTCGTCCATGGGGAAGGCGAGCACGTCGGTCGGGCCGTCACCACCCATCCACCGGTGGTTGAGCTCGGTCATGTAGTCGATGTCGACCAGCAGCACGGACAGCTCGGCGAGGGGGTTGACCCCCATCTCGTCGAGGGCGTGCCGGGCGACGGCGAGCACGGCGTCCGTGTCGACGTCGACACCGGACTCGTTGGCGATCTCGATGGACAACAGTCTTCCCTCGGTCTAGCGGCGCCGGCCGGCCCGGCCGCCCTGGGCGGGCCGCCCGGGCACGGCGTGCACGCTCTGCGCCTGCTGGTTCTCCCGCTCGGCGTCCCAGCGGGCGTACGCGTCGACGATCTCCCCGACCAGCCGGTGCCGGACCACGTCGGAGCTGGAGAGCTGGGCGAAGTGCACGTCCTCGACGTTCTCCAGAATCTCCCGGACCACCCGCAGGCCACTGGTCGTGCCGCCGGGGAGGTCCACCTGGGTGACGTCACCGGTGACGACGATCTTGGAACCGAAGCCGAGCCGGGTGAGGAACATCTTCATCTGCTCGGGCGTGGTGTTCTGCGCCTCGTCGAGGATGATGAACGCGTCGTTCAACGTGCGGCCCCGCATGTATGCCAGCGGCGCGACCTCGATCGTGCCCGCCGCCATCAGCTTGGGGATGGTGTCGGGGTCGAGCATGTCGTGCAGCGCGTCGTAGAGCGGGCGCAGGTAGGGGTCGATCTTCTCGTTGAGCGTGCCCGGCAGGAAGCCGAGCCGCTCCCCCGCCTCGACCGCCGGCCGGGTGAGGATGATCCGGTTGACCTGCTTGGCCTGCAACGCCTGGACGGCCTTCGCCATCGCCAGGTAGGTCTTGCCCGTGCCGGCGGGGCCGATGCCGAAGACGATGGTGTGCGCGTCGATCGCGTCGACGTAGCGCTTCTGCCCCAGCGTCTTGGGCCGGATGGTGCGGCCGCGCCGGGAGAGGATGTTGAGCGTCAGGACCTCGGCGGGCCGCTCGGCGCCGCCCTGCTCGAGCATGCCGACGGTACGCCGGACGGCGTCAGTGGTCAGGGTCTCGCCTTTCTCGATGAGCTCGAGCAGCTCGCTGAAGAGCCGCTCGGCGAGCGCGTTGTCGGCGGGGGCGCCGGTGATCGTGATCTCGTTGCCCCGGACGTGCACGTCGCTGTCGACCGAGCGCTCGACCAGTCGCAGGATCTCGTCACCCGCGCCGAGCAGGTTGACCATGATCTTCGAATCCGGGACGGTGATCCTGGTCTGTACCCGGGGCGGGCCGGGAGGTGGGGTGCCGGTCATAGGTCGGGCCGAGGGGCCCTACGCCACCTGCTCTCGATCTCGGCGCCGGGCCTGGCGGCGCGGCGTGCTGACGTTCCCTCCATGGTATCGGTTCAACAGCGGCGGCACCTCGCCCATTTCCCCGCGTGCGGGACGGCCACGGCCGGGCGCCGTCGACCGGCGCCGGACCGGACAGCAGGGCGGACAGCGCCCGAAGACGACGGATCGCGCGTGCGAACGCGGAGCGGGCGCGCCGACGACAGGGCACGTGCGGAGACGACGGGCCCGGCGGGGGGCCACGGACGGGATCCGGGTGGGGCGGGCACGTTCGGCCCGCTCCCGCCCGTCCGCCTGATCGCGGTTCCGCCCGGCCGCCCGGCCGCGCCGCAGGTCAGGAGCCGGACCGGAAGTCGTACCGGTCGAAGGTCTGCTGGACGCGGGTGAACCGGTAGGTCGCCCAGTGCATCCGGACCACCTCGCCGCGCTCGTCCCGGGTCAGCCGGAGCAGTTCGCCCGCCTCCCGGCCGGAGACCGTACGGAACACGTCCGGCCGCTCCGGCAGCGGGGCGAAGACCGACGGCGGTCTGCCCGCCGGATCGTCGGCGCCCCGGGCCCGCAGCGCACCGTCGTGCCAGGAGAAGACGTACTCGAAACCCTCGCCCCACCAGCGCCCCAGCAGCCCGCGTACGTGCTCCGGGGCGGGCGGGCCCGGCTGCCACGGCGCGACGTCGGCCGGGTCGTGCTCGACCGCGGCGGCCAGCAGCCGGTGCGGGAGGTCGAGGACCTCGCCGGCGGTGCCGGAGGAACCGAGCACCGCGACGCCCATCGCGCCGGGGGTGCCCTCCCCGCCCCGCCGCCCGTAGACGCCGGCCAGGAAGCCGGGCATCGCCCCGTCGTGCCCGACGTGCATGATCCGCTCGCCCTGCGGCACCAGGATCAGGCCGAGCCCGAAGCCGACGGCCCAGAGCGTCTCGTCGGTGACCGTCGCCGGCCAGCGCATCTCCTCCAGCGTGGCCGGGGCCAGCACCGCGCCGGCCGGGTCCAGCGCCGCGGGGTCGGCGAGGAAGGCCGCCCACCGGGCCATGTCGGCGGCCGTGCTCCAGAGCTGCGCCGCCGGGCCGATCGCGGCGAAGTCGGCGGGCGGCTCGGGGTGCGCCTCGTCCGAGTACGCGTCGACCAGGAACCCGGTCGCGGCGCGCGGCCCCGGCTCCGTCGAGGTCTCGGCCAACGCCAGCGGGGTCAGCACCCGCTCGGCGAGCACCTCCGCCCAGGTGCCGCCGCGCAGGTGGCCGACGAGCCGGCCGAGCAGCGCCATGCCGAGGTTCGAGTAGTGGTAACGCCGGCCCGGTGGCAGCACCCGCTCGGCCCGGGCCAGGTCGGCGACCAGCCCCTCGGCGTCCGGAGCGCACAGCGTGTCCCAGACGTCGCCGTACGGCTCCCGTTGCAGGCCGGCGGTGTGCGACAGCAGCCGGCGCACCGTCAGCTCGCCGTGGGCCGGCAGCTCCAGGTGCCGGCCCAGCTCGTCGTCGAGGTCGAGCAGGCCGTCGTCACGGCATTGGAGGGTCAGCACGGCGGTGAACGTCTTGGTGACCGACCCGATCCGGAACCGGGTGCCCGGCCCCAGCTCGGCCTCGTTGCCGGTCCCGCCGACGGCGCACGTCCAGAGCGGGCGGTCGGCCCGGTGCAGGGCCACCGACACCGCCGGCACCCGGGCCTGCGCCTGGACCGACCGCACCAGCCGGGCCAGGCGGTCGGTCACCGCCGTCACGCGAGGTCCCGGGCCAGCATGGGGCCCAGCGGCGCGCCGCCGAGTACGTGCGCGTGCACGTGGAAGACCTCCTGGCCGCCGTACGCGCCGGTGTTGAACATCAGCCGGAAGCCGTCGCCGAGCAGCCCCTCGTCCTCGGCCACGGCGGCGGCCGTGGCGAGCACGTCCCCGGCCAGTGCCGGATCACCCTGGGCGAGCGTCGCCACGTCGGCGTAGTGCTCCTTCGGGATCACCAGCACGTGCACCGGCGCCTTCGGGGCGATGTCGCGGAAGGCGAGCGTGGTGGCGGTTTCCCGGACGACCGTGGCCGGGATCTCCCCGGCGACGATGCGGCAGAACAGGCAGTCGGTTCCCATGCGGGGCAGTGTAAGGAAGGGCACCTTATTAACGCCTGCGGTAGAGGAAGGGGCCCTTCCTAACGGCGGGCAGCGGCCGACGCACGACGCGGGGACCGGCGCGCGGCGGGCAGGCCGGCGCGGTACGGGGGCCGGCGTACGGCGCGGGGGCCGGCCAGGCATGATGGCCGGCGTGACTTCACGGGCGGTACTGGTGACGGGAGCCTCGCGCGGCATCGGGCGGGCGGTGGCGACCGCGTTCGCCGCCGGCGGTGACCGGGTGGCGATCCACCACCGGGACTCGGCGGAACTGGCCGAGGGGCTGCGCGCCGAACTGCCCGGCGAGGGACACGTGGTGGTCCGCGCCGACCTGACGGACCCGGACGCCGTACGGGCCATGGTGGACGAGGCGGCCGGCCTGCTCGGCGGGCTGGACGTGCTGGTCAACAACGCCGGGGTGTACGGCGACCGGAACGCCCCGCACCCGGTCTTCGGCGCCTCCTACGAGCAGTGGCGCGCGCAGTGGCGGCAGGTGCTGGAGACCAACCTGACCGGGGCGGGCAACGTCATCTGGTGCGCCGCGCAGCACATGCGCGACCGGGGCGGGCGGATCGTCAACGTCTCCTCCCGTGGGGCCTTCCGGGGAGAGCCGGAGCAGCCCGCCTACGGCGCGAGCAAGGCCGGGCTGAACGCCCTCGGGCAGTCGCTGGCGGTGGCCCTCGCCCCGTACGGCATCACGATCGCCACGGTGGCCCCGGGTTTCGTGGAGACCGACATGACCACCGGCCACCTGAGCGGGGACCGGGGCGCCGCGATCCGGGCGCAGAGCCCGTTCAACCGGGTGGCCCGCCCCGAGGAGATCGCCGCCGCCGTGCACTGGCTGGCGTCCCCGCAGGCGGAGTGGGCCTCCGGCACCATCGTCGACCTCAACGGCGCCTCCTACCTGCGCACCTGACCCGCCCGGCCCGGACGGAACCGGCCAGGATCCCGGCCGGAGAGGTCGGAACCCAGGCAGCAGGATCACAACCCGGGGCGACGGGTCACCAGTGGGCGAGGCGGGTGGCGAGGACCGAGAGGGCGGCCACCCCGGCCGTCGAGGTGCGCAGCACCGAGGGCCCCAGGCGTACGGCGCGGGCCCCGGCGGCCAGGAAGGCGTCCAGCTCGGCGTCGGCGATGCCGCCCTCGGGGCCGACGACCAGCACGATCTCCCCGGTGGCGGGCAACTCGACGGTGGTCAGCCGCTCCTGCGCCTCCTCGTGCAGCACGAACGCGGCAGCGGCTCCGGAGATCCGGCGGGTCACCCGGGTCGTCGACTCGTCCGGCGTGCCGGCGACCACGGGCAGCCAGGCACGGCGGGCCTGCTTGGCCGCCTCCCGGGCGGTCGCCGCCCACTTCTCCCGCGCCCGTACGCCCCGGTCGCCGCGCCACTGGGTCACCGACCGGGCGGCCGCCCAGGGCACGATCTCGTCCACGCCGACCTCGGTCATCGCCTGCACGGCCAGCTCACCCCGGTCGCCCTTGGCGATGCCCTGCACCACCACCAGGCGCGGCACGGGCGCGTCGACGTACCCCCGGGAGGTGATCTCGAGGTCGAGGGTGCCGCGGCCGACGGCGGTGACCACGGCGGTGGCCGTGCCGCCCCGCCCGTCGGCGAGCAGCAGGCGCTCCCCGACCCGCAGCCGTTGCACGGTCGCGGCGTGGTGCCCCTCGGGGCCGTCGAGGACCAGCCGGTCGTCGGTGGGCAGCGGATCGACCAGGAACAGCGGCGCGGACACGACGATCAGGCTAGCCGCCCCGCCCGGCGCCGGGGCGGCCAGGCGCACACCGAGCCGGGCCGACGGGCCGCCGCGCCTGCGGCGACCCGGGCCGGACCGTCAGGCGTGGCCGTTGAAGGCGTCGCGCATCCGGGAGAAGAAGCCGCCCTGCTTGCTCAGCTCGGCGACCTCCTCGCCCCGGGTCTTGGCGAAGTCGCGCAGCATCCGCTCCTGGTCGGCGTCGAGCTTGGTGGGCGTGCGCACGTCGAGGTGGACGTAGAGGTCGCCCCGGCCGGTGCCGCGCAGGTGCGGCACGCCCCGGGCACGCAGCCGCAGCGTGCTGCCCGGCTGGGTGCCGGCCTTGACGTCGACCGTCTCCTCGCTGTCCAGCGTCTTGATGGTCAGTCGGGTGCCGAGCGCCGCCGCGGTCATCGGCACCGTGACCCGGCAGTGCAGGTCGTCGCCCTTGCGGGAGTAGACGTCGTGCGGCCGCTCGTGGATCTCCACGTAGAGGTCGCCGGCCGTGCCGCCGCCCGGACCGACCTCGCCCTGCTGGGCGAGCCGGATGCGCATGCCGTCCTCGACGCCGGCCGGGATCTTGACGGTCAGCGACCGCCGCGTCCGGACCCGGCCGTCGCCCGCGCAGGTCGGGCAGGGCTGCGGAATGGTGGTGCCGTGCCCCTGGCAGACCGTGCACGGACGGGCGGAGACGACCTGGCCGAGGAAGGTGCGTTGCACGGACTGCACCTCGCCCCGGCCGGCGCACGCCTCACAGGTGGCCAGGTGGGTGCCGGCCGCCGTGCCGGCGCCCGAGCAGGTCGTGCAGAGCACGGCGGTGTCGACGGTGATCGGCGCCTCGACGCCGAACGCGGTCTCGTGCAGGTCCAGTTCCAGCCGCAGGATCGCGTCGGCGCCGGGCCGGGTCCGTGGCCGTGGCCCCCGCGAACCGCCGGCCGCTCCGCCGAAGAACGCGTCCATGATGTCCTGGAAGCCGACGAACGGCCCGGCACCGCCGGGACCGCCCGGGCCCGCGCCCCCGCCGCCGGGGGCGAGCGGGTCGCCGCCCAGGTCGACGATCTGCCGTTTCCGGTCGTCCGACAGGACCTCGTACGCGGCGTTGATGTCCTTGAACTTCTCCTGGGCCTCCGGATCCGGATTCACATCCGGGTGGAACTGCCGCGCCAGCTTGCGGTAGGCGCGCTTGATCTCGTCGTCGGAGGCTTCCCGGCTCACCCCGAGAATGCCGTAGTAGTCCCTGGCCACTGCGTTCCGTGTCCTCATGTTCGTCTCGCGTTGCACCGGTCGCCGGCCGGAACCGGCCGTCGGCCCTGACTGGTCAGTTCTGGGCCAGCAGCTCGCCCACGTAGCGTGCCACGGCCCTCACCGTGGCGATGGTGCCGGGGTAGTCCATCCGGGTCGGCCCGAGCACCCCGAGGCCGCCCACGCTGGTCGAGCCCGGCCCGTAGCCGGTACTGACCACGGAGGCGGCCCGCAGGTTGTCGATCTCGTTCTCGTCGCCGATCAGTACCCGCGTCGTGCTCGGCTCCGCCTCGCCGATGAGCTTGAGCATCACGACCTCCTCCTCCAGCGCCTCCAGGATGGGGCGCAGCGAGCCCTGGAAGTCGAGCAGGCCCCCTCGGGTGAGGTTGGCGGTGCCGGCCAGCGCGATCCGCTCCTCGTGCCGCTCGATCAGCGTCTCGAGCAGCACCGTGGAGAGGGTGGTCATGGCCGGCCGCAGGTGCGGCACCGACTCCTCGACCAGCGCCTGCACCAGCGGCGGGGTCTCCGACAGGCGGGTGCCGACCAGCTTCTCGTTGACCAGCCGCCGCAGGTCCATGACGTCCTCGGCGGGGATCGGCGCGGGCAGCTCGACCAGCCGCTGCTCGACCCGGCCGGTGTCGGCGATCATGACCAGCATCAGCCGGGTGGTCGAGATCGGCACCAGCTCCAGGTGACGCACCGAGGAGCGGGCCAGGCTCGGGTACTGCACCACGGCGACCTGCCGGGTGAGCTGGGCCAGCAGCCGGACGGTGCGGTGCACCACGTCGTCCAGGTCGACCGCGCCGAACATGAAGCGCTCGATCGCCCGGCGCTCGGCCGGACTGAGCGGCTTGACCCGGGACAGCCGGTCCACGAAGAGCCGGTAGCCCCGATCGGTGGGCACCCGGCCGGCACTGGTGTGCGGCTGGCGGATGTAGCCCTCCTCCTCCAGCACGGCCATGTCGTTGCGGACGGTCGCCGGGGACACCCCGAGCTGGTGCCGCTCGACCAGCGCCTTGCTGCCGATGGGCTCCTGCGTGGCGACGTAGTCTTCGACGATCGCGCGGAGCACGGCGAGCTTGCGGTCGTCGAGACCCATCCGCCCCACCTCCTGTCGCACGTCGGCCCCGCCACCCGGTGGACCGGGCGGCTGCTGGCACTCGACTGTAGCGAGTGCCAGTCTACGTCGGCAGACCCACCGACGCGATGATCAACCTCGGGCGATCGGGCCGACCTCCCGCACCCGGGGCCCGGTCCGGCGCCGGCCCGCACCGGCCATTCGGACATCACGGCCGGTGTCACGCTGGTGCCGCCTTGCCGGCTGCCCCTACCGTGACCTCATGACTGAACCACCTCGCCCTCCCGGAGCGGGGGACCCCGGCGCCCAGCCGGACCCGGCCGCCCCGCCGGGGTTTCCCGGCTCTTCCGGCACCAACGAACCCACCGCACCACTGTCCGGGCCGCCGGGCCCGGGCGGCTATCCCCCGCCCGGTGGCTATCCACCACCCACCGGTGACCAACCGCCGTCGGGCGGCTACCCTCCGCCGGGCGACTATCCCCCGCCGGGTGACTATGCCCCGCCTGGAGGCTACCCACCGCAGGGAGGCTATCCGCCGCCCGGCGCCTACCCGCCGCCCGGCGACTACCCGCCCGGCGGGTTCCCCCCGCCGGGGGCCGGCTACCCGGCCGGTGGTGGCTACGGCCCGCCCACCGGCGGCTACGCCAGCGCCGAGGACAAGAACTGGGCGCTGATCGCCCACTTCGGCGGCGCGGCCGGCGTGATCCTCGGTGGCGGGCTGCTGGGCTGGCTGGCACCGCTCATCGCGATGATGACCCGCGGGCAGCAGTCGCCGACCGTCCGCGCGCACGCCGTCGCGGCGCTGAACTTCCAGATCACCTGGACGATCATCGGCGTGCTGAGCTGGGTGCTCACGCTGATCACCTGCGGCATCCTGTTCTTCGTCCCGATGCTCGTCTGGCTGGTGCCGCTGATCTTCGGGATCGTCGGCGGGGTCAAGGCCAACGAGGGCGTGCTCTACCGCTACCCGATGGTGTACAGCTTCGCCAAGTGACCCGGGGGGCCGGCCGCTCCCCCGGCTGGCCCCCGGCCACGGCCGCCCGGCTCAGGGCAGCAGGTCGCGGACGACCGCGTCGGCGAGCAGCCGCCCCCGCAGGGTCAGCACGGCCCGGCCGGCCGCGTACTCGCCGGCGGCCAGCAGCCCGTCGGCGAGCGCCCGCTCGGCACCGTGGCGGCCGGCGGCGTCGAGGGCGTCCAGCGGCAACCCGGAGGCGAGGCGCAGCCGGAGCATGACGTCCTCCATGTGCGCCTCGCCAGCGGTGAGCACCTCGCGGGCCAGGCCGGGCGACTCGCCGCCGGCCAGGCGTTTCGCGTACGTCGTGGGGTGCTTGACGTTCCACCAGCGCACGCCGCCGACGTGGCTGTGCGCCCCCGGGCCGAGGCCCCACCAGTCGGCGCCCGTCCAGTAGAGCAGGTTGTGCCGGCACCGGGCCGCCTCGCCGCGGGCCCAGTTCGACACCTCGTACCAGGAGAGCCCGGCCGCGTCGAGGGCGGCCTCCGCGGCGAGGTAACGGTCCGCGGCGACGTCGTCGGAGGGGTACGGCAACTCGCCGCGCCGCATCCGGGTGGCCAGCCGGGTGCCGTCCTCCACGATCAGGGCGTACGCGCTGACGTGGTCCACCCCGGCGGCGACGACCTGGTCGAGGGAGGCGGCGAAGTCCGCCTCCGTCTCCCCCGGCGTGCCGTAGATGAGGTCGAGGTTGACGTGGTCGAACCCGGCGTCGCGCGCCTCCCGGGCGGCGGCGACGGCCCGGCCGGCGCTGTGGGTCCGGTCCAGGATCGCCAGCACCCCCGGCGCGGCGGACTGCATGCCCAGCGAGATCCGGGTGTAGCCGGCGGCCCGCAGCGCCTTCAGCGACTCCGGCGTGACCGACTCGGGGTTGGCCTCGGTGGTCACCTCGGCGTCGGGCGCGAGCCCCCAGGTGCGGTCGATGCCGTCGAGGATCCGGGCCAGGTCGTCGGCGGGGAGCAGGGTCGGGGTGCCGCCGCCGACGAAGACCGTGTCGACCCGGGGCGGCGGGGCGTCGCCCAGCACCCGGCGGGCGAGCGCCAGCTCGGCCAGCACGGTGTCGGCGTACTCCTCGCGGCTGGCCCCGCCGCCCAACTCGGCGGCGGTGTACGTGTTGAAGTCGCAGTAGCCGCAGCGGCTGGCGCAGAACGGCACGTGCACGTACACGCCGAAGCCGCGCGCGCCGACGGCACGGGTGGCGGTGGCGGGCAGCGAGCCGTCGGCGGGGACGGTTTCGCCTTCTGGAAGGACGCCGGGCATGGCCACTAGTGTGCCCGGCATGACCTCTCCCGACGTGCTCGTGCGGGCCGCCACGGCCCGTGGGGTGACCACGCTCACCCTGGACAGCCCGCACAACCGCAACGCGCTCTCCACGCCGCTGATGACCCAGCTGCTGGCCGGGCTCGCCGAGGCGGTCGCCGACGACGCCGTACGCGTGATCGTGCTGGACCACACCGGCCCGGTCTTCTGCTCCGGCGCGGACCTGAAGGAGACCGCCGCGGCGTACGCCAGCGGCACGGTGCCGGCCGGGATGCTCGGCGACGTGCTCGCGGCGGTCTGGGAGTGCCCGAAGCCGGTGCTGGCGAAGGTGGCCGGGCCGGCCCGGGCCGGCGGCCTGGGCCTCATCGCGGCGGCCGACCTGGCGGTGTGCGCCCGGGAGGCGACGTTCGCCTTCACCGAGGTGCGGATCGGCGTGGTCCCGGCGGTGATCTCCGCGACCGTGCTGCCCCGCCTGCACGCCCGCGCGGCGGCCGAGCTCTACCTGACCGGCGACACCTTCGACGGTCAGCGGGCGGCCGAGATCGGCCTGGTCACCGCCGCCGTGCCGGCGGACGGGCTGGAGGCGGCGGTTGCACGGTACTGCGACGCTCTGGTGCGGGGGGCACCGGGCGCGCTGGCCGGGGCGAAGCAGTTGCTGCGCCGGCCGCCCGCCACGGACCTGCGGGCGGAGATCGCCGAGCTGGCCGCCCTCTCGACCGGGTACTTCCTGTCCGAGGAGGGACGCGAGGGCGTCCTGGCGTTCCGGGAGAAGCGGCCGGCGCGCTGGGTGCCGGCCGACGGTGACGTTCCAGCGGGCATCGACGGGTAACGGATGCCGGCGGGCGGGTGAGGCGGCGCGGGAAACGGGAAGGTCCGCACTCCGCCCGGCGGTCGGGGAGAAACGGGCGGACGGCCCGGGAGGTGCCACGGGGGACGTACGCTTGGCGGACTGTCGATCAGGGGGTGTGGGTGCGAACTCGGGCAGTCGTGGCGGGTGGCGTCGTGGTCGTCCTGGTCGCCGTGGTCGGCGTCTGGATCGTCCTTCGGCAGGTGGGTGGAAATCTGCGCCTTCCCCTGGCCAGCCGGACGTGCACGGTGCAGGCGGACGGCCGGGTGGCACTGGACGCCGACCAGATGGCCAACGCGGCGACGATCGCGGCGATCGGCATCCAGCGGAAGATGCCCGAGCGGGCGGTCGTGGTGGCGCTGGCCACCGCGTACCAGGAGTCCGGCCTGCGCAATCTCGTTGGTGGCGACCGCGACTCCGTCGGGTTGTTCCAGCAGCGCCCGAGCCAGGGCTGGGGCACTCCGGAGCAGATCCGCGATCCCCGGTACGCGGCCAAGCGGTTCTATGCCGCGCTGAAGAAGGTGCGCGGCTGGGAGGGGATGCGGGTCACCGACGCGGCGCAGAAGGTGCAGCGCTCGGCCTTCCCGGAGGCGTACGAGAAGTGGGCGGACGAGTCCGAGGTGCTGACCCGGGCCCTGGTCGGGCACGCCACCGGCGCGGTCGCCTGCACGGTGGGCCGCGACCCGGTGCTGCGTGGCGTGGCGGCGACCAGCGCGCTGCACCGTGGGCTGTCGCTGGACTGGGGACTGGCCACCACGGCCGAGGCTGCGGGTCTGACGGGCCTGACGGTCCCCGCCGCCGACGAGCGCCGGGGCTGGCGGTACGCGCACTGGCTGGTCTCGCACGCACACGACAACGGCGTGAAGCGGGTGCGGTTCGGCGACCTGGAGTGGACGGCCCGGGACGGCACCTGGAACCGGACCAGCGACACGCCCGCCACCGGGCGGGTGGTCGCGGAGGTCTTCGCCGAGGGGTAGGGACCCCGATCTCTTTACCGGCAGTGACCGCACAAACCGTCATTTCCGAGAATATGCCCCATTTACCCCCAGCATCCTGACGGAAAGTTGTCGGATCGCTCCCCACGGTCGGGACACGAGCGCGCAACGCACCGGGCAGTGCCCCGTCCCGGAACCAGCGCGTTACGATCGGCGGCCTGTGCCAGACAATGGTTTCGCCACATGGGGAGGGGTACGTCGAGGTGTTCGACTACGGCGACCGGACCGGTTACGAACCGATCAGTGACACCGACCGCAAGGAATTCCACGAGCAGGGCTTCCTCCTGCTGCGCAACGTCCTGACCGAGGACCACCGGGCGGCGCTGGAGGCGGCGGTGGACCGCGTCTACGCCGAGGAGCAGGCCAAGGGCACCACCACCAAGGACGGCACCCTGCACCTGCTGGGCTTCCTGGAGCGCGACGAGCTCTTCGGCGACCTGCTGACCCACCCGATCGCCTTCCCGTACATGTGGGGCCTGGCCGGCTGGAACATCTACACCCACCACAACCACCTGGACGTCACCCCGCCGGCGGCGGAGCCGGAGAAGCCGTACTGGGGGTGGCACCAGGACGGGTACCGGCAGAACTCCGACCCGGAGACGATGGACCCGAACCTGCCCCGGCCGATGTTCTCGCTCAAGGTGGCCTACGTGCTCTCCGACCTGTCGGAGAACGGCCGGGGCGCCACGAAGGTGATCCCGGGCAGCCACCTGTGGAACTCGCTGCCCCGCCCGGCGGACACCTCCGTGCACAACCCGGACCCGGAGGGCACGGTGGAGATCACCGCCAACCCGGGTGACGCGTTCATCTTCGACCGCCGCCAGTGGCACTCCCGGTCGACCAACCTGTCGACCATCACCCGCAAGATGCTCTTTGTGGGCTACACCTACCGGTGGATCCGCCCCCTGGACGAGCTGCACATCGACAAGGACGGCGAGTGGTGGGGCAACCGCACGCCGGTGCAGCGCCAGCTCTGCGGTGAGGGCACCCACACCGCCAACTACTGGGGCATCAACTGGGACGGCTACATCGACGACGAGATCCCGCTGCGCAAGGAGCTCAAGCAGCGCGGGCTGCTCGACCGCAGCGTCCCCTGGCTGCGCTGAGTCGATCAGGCGGCAGCCCGGCCGCGCCGTACCGATCGGCGGCCTTCCGGCCGCGCTGACTCGGTCGGCCGCACCACGACGGTGACGCCGAACGGGCCCCTCCCCTACGGGCGGGGCCCGTTTCCGTTCCCGGGGCGATCCTCGCGACTGCCGCCCGGCGGTCAGCCGGCGTGGGTCAGCTCCGGCCGGTGAGCCGGCGGTGTGCCTTCTCCCGGACGGAATCAGGCAGTTCCGGCGCGTCGAGCAGCCGGGGCAGCAGCTCCGGCTCCAGACTCAGGGCGCGGAACACCTCGCCGATCGTCACGCCGTGCGCCGGCCGGTCCACCACCTCGACCGGGTCCCCCGCGCCGACCTCGCCCTCGCGCAGCACCCGCAGGTACGCCCCGGGCGCCGCCCGCGCCGTGAACCGCTTGATCAGGTCGGGTACGCCCCAGAAGCCGGCGAAGGTGGTGCACGGGGTCCGCGCCTTGGTGACCTGGAGCAGCGCCGACCCGACCGCCCACTGCTCGCCGATCACGGCACCCGTCACGTCCACCGCGTACGTGGTCAGGTTCTCGCCGAAGCCGCCCGGGCGGATGCTCCGGCCGAGCTCAGCCGCCCACCACGCGGCGTCCTCCTCGGCGTACGCGTAGACCGCCTGGTCCGGCCCGCCGTGGTGGGCGCGCTCACCGATGAAGTCGCCGGCCACCCCGTCGGCGCGGAGCAGCACCGGGCCGTCGACCGGCCGCTTGTCGATGCCACTGCGACCGCTCGCGTCGCCCGCCCATGCCGCCTCGGTCACGACGCCGAGGTTCACCGATGCCAGCCTGCCCGTCATGGCGGTCAGCCTAGCCCGCCCCACGGGCACCCCCGCCAGGTGTAAGGAAGGGCCCCTTGCTAACGCATAGCGTTAGCAAGGGGCCCTTCCTTACACCTCGTCCCGGCGTGGGCCTCAGCCCTTGACGGCTCCGGCCACCAGCCCGGAGACCATCCGCCGCTGCACCAGCAGGAAGAAGATGATCACCGGCAGGGTGAACAACGTGGAGGCGGCCATCACCGGACCCCAGGCGGTGTCGTCCCGGCCGAAGAAGAACGTCATCGCGACCGGCAGCGTGTAGCTCTCCTGGTCGTTGATGAAGGTCAACGCGAAGATCAGCTCGTTCCAGGCGGTGATGAACGAGAAGATGCTCGTCGCCACCAGGCCGGGCGCCACCAGCGGGAAGAGGACCTTCCGGAAGATCTGCGCCCGGCTGGCCCCGTCGATGGCGGCGGCCTCCTCCAACTCCTTGGGCACCGCGGCGACGAAGCCGCGCAGCATCCAGACCGCGAACGGCAGCGAGAAGCCGAGGTAGGTGAGGATCAGGCTGGGCAGGGTGTTGTAGAGCCCGAGCCGCTGGATCATCAGGAACAGCGGGATGACCAGCGCCTCCAGCGGGATCATCTGCACGATCAGCAGCATGATCAGGAAACTGGTCCGCAGCTTGAACCGGAACCGGGCCACCGCCGTGGCGGCCAGCAGCGCGACCAGGCCGCTGAGCAGCACGGTGGAGACGGCGACCAGCACGCTGTTGAGGAAGAAGTCGCCGAAGGTCACGCCCGGGATCAGGTTGCCGGTGAGGATCTGCCGGTAGTGCTCCAGGGTCGGTTCGCTCGGCACCGGCCGGGGCGTGGTCGAGAAGATCTCGGAACTCGGCTTCAGCGAGGTGGAGATCATCCAGTAGACCGGGAACGCGGCGAAGAGCGCCACCAGCAGGCCCGCGCCGTTGAGGGCGATCCGCTTCACGCTCGCACCGCCTCCGCGTCGCGTCACGCGTCCTCCTCCTGCTTGAGCACCATGCGGACGTAGACGCCGGTCACCACCAGCAGGATCAGGGTGAGGATCACCGCGATCGCGGCGCCGAGGCCGTACTTCGGCGGGGGTGAGAAGGCCTCCGCGTACGAGTAGATGGAGAGCATGAACGTCGGCCGGTCCTGCGTGCCGCCCGCCAGCACGAACTGCTGGGTGAAGACCTTGAAGTCCCAGATGGTGGAGAGCACGATCAGGATCCCGAAGACCGGCCGCAGCAGCGGGAAGGTGATCTTCCAGAACACCTTCCACGGCCCGGCCCCGTCGACCCGGGCCGCCTCGTGCAGCTCACTCGGCACGCTCTTCAACCCGGCCAGCACGCTGACCGCGATGAACGGGAACGAGTGCCAGACCACCACCAGGGTCAGGATCGAGAAGAACAGCAGGGGCGAGTTGAACCAGCCGTAGCCGGTCCAGTCGCTGCGCCCGAAGAGGCTCTGCGAGAGCCCGTCGGGCAACGCGTTGAACAGCCAGGTGACCAGGCCGCTGGTGTCGTCGAAAATCCACTTCCAGACGATCGTGCCGGTCAGCGCCGGGGTGGCCCAGGCGAGCATCACGCAGCTCGCCACGAAGGCGGCCATCCGCTTGCCGAGCCGGTTGAGCAGCAGCCCGACCAGGGTGCCCAGGATCATCGTGAGCACGACGTTGGCCACGGCGAACAGGACGGTGTTGCGCAGCACCGTCAGGAAGAAGGGGTCACCGAGGATCTCGGCGTAGTTGCCCAGCCCCACCCACGGCCACTCGCGGTCGCCGCGCAGCTGTCGGACGTTGTTGAGCCGGTGGAAGGACATCACCACCACCTGGCCGAGCGGCCAGAGCAGCAGCACGCCGATGATCACCAGGCAGGGCAGGAGCAGCAGGTACGGCAGGCGGTCCACCCGGCGACGCCGCCGCGCGGGGGTCTCCCGCGCGGCGGCCGTCTCCGGCGCCTCGGTCAGCGTGGTCACTTGGAGTTGAGGATGCTTTCCATCTCCGTGGCCGCGTCGGCGGTAGCCTTCTCGACCGTCTTCTGACCCTTCATGACCGAGCTGTTCATCGCCTGGGTCACCGTCTTGGTGCGGCTGACCTCCACCCACTTGGGGGTGAGCGGCGTGAGCTTGGTGTTCTGCATCGTGGTGGCGAACGCCGCCATGATCTTGTCGCTGGCGTACTTGTCGCCACCGACCAGGTCCTTGTAGACCGGGAAGAAGCCGAGGCTGTCGGCGAAGGCCTGGTCGTTCTTCTTGCTCAGCAGCACGGTCAGGTAGTCCCAGGCGAGGCTCTGCCGCTCGCTGTCCTTCCAGATCGCGATGTCGGAGCCGCCGGCGAAGCCGGGCGCGGCCTTGCCGTCGGGACCGGGGATCGGGAACGTGCCCCAGACCTTCTCGATCTCCGGGTTGTCCTTCTTGATGGCGCCCTGCTGCCAGCTACCGCCGAAGGCCATCGCCGCCTTGCCGGTGGCGAACTGGGTGCGCGCGTCGATCTCGTTCCAGCCGGCGGCGGCCGGCGGGGCCACCTTGTGCACGGTCACCAGGTCGGTCCAGAACTTGACGGCCTTCTGCGCCTCGGGCGTGGTGTAGCCGGACTTCCAGGAGTCGCCCTGCTGGGTGGCGATCTCCGCCCCGGCGCCCCAGAGGAACGAGTAGAAGGGCAGCTCGGAGTTGCCGGGCAGGGCGATGCCGTACGTGTTCGGCTTCTTGGCCTGCACGGCCTTGGCGGCGGACACCAGCTCCTCCCAGTTCGTCGGCGGCTTCACGCCCGCCTCGGCGAACCAGTCGGTGCGGTAGTACATCGCCCGGACGCCGGCGTACCACGGCACGCCGTACTGCTTGCCGTCGAGCTGGGCGTTCTTCACCAGGTCGGGGAGGATGTCCTTGCCCTCGGCCCAGCCGTTCATCTTGTCGGTCACGTCGGCCAGGGCCTCCTGCGCCGCCCAGCCCTGGGTCTCGGTGTTGCCCAGCTCGGTGACGTCCGGTCCCTCACCGCCGGCGAGGGCGGCCTGGAACTTCTTCGGCGCCTCGAGCCAGGGGATGTACTGGACCACCACGTCGGTGTCCGGGTGCTTCTGCCGGAACTCGGTCTCGACGCTGTCGAGGAACTTCGTCTGGGCCTCGCTGCCCTCGCCCATCATCCAGACCGTGAGCTTGCTGTTGTCGGCAGCCTTCTCCTCGTCGGAGCCACCGCAACCGGCCAGGACCATCGCGGCCGAGGCCACGACGGCGGTGACCGGGGCCAGCCGCTTCCACCTGTTCACGCCATATCTCCCTCATGCCGCTTGGCACTAACCTTCTCCGCCGCACCTTAGTAGGAAAAATTCCTTTACGACAGTGGGCGCTTCGGCGAAAGACAGGCGACGGTACCGCAGCGGGTGGATCACGCGCGGCGCGGCGGCGGGCGAAACGGTCGTACCCAGACGAACGGGCGCCCGACCTGTCGGTCGGGCGCCCGTTCGGTTCGGTCTGTGCGCGGGTTACCGGTGGGTGACGCTGCGGCGGCCACCCACACCGGCGACCAGGGCCACGGCGATCGCCGCCAGCACCACCTGGACCAGCAGCTCGCCCCAGTCGACACCAGACGTCTCCGTGGCGATGCCCATCGCGCGGGCCAGCACGGTACCCAACAGCGCGGCACCGACGCCGATCAGCATGTGCAGCCACATCGGCATGTTCTGGCGGCCTGGCACGAGCAGGCGACCCAGAGCGCCGACGATGAGACCAACGATGAGCGCAGTGACGATGCCCCAAACGGTGAGCTCCACGTCGCCCTCCTTCTCAGAAGTTTTCAGATCCACGGTCTGTGGTGTTCCTGTCGTGACGGTTAGGTTCCCGACCGACCGAAAATCCAAACCGGATCGATTCCGAGAGGCGGGCGGCACACCGGCGGCGGGCCGCGAGATGATCACCATCGCGCGATCATCCGCGCAGGTGACGGCACGTCCGGGCGGCGGGCGGAGCCCTTCCCGGCGAGCCGAAAATTTCCTACGACGGAACGGCCGGCGCTCCGGCCCGGGTGGGACACCAGAGGGTCGCAGCCCGGGCCGGGGCGCCGGCCGTCGTACGTCGTCATCCGCCGGACCGGCGGCGCGTCACTTCTTGCCGGGGGCCTTGCCGTCGCCGGAGTCGGAGGAGAGCGCGGCGATGAAGGCCTCCTGGGGGACCTCGACCCGGCCCACCATCTTCATCCGCTTTTTGCCCTCCTTCTGCTTCTCCAGCAGCTTGCGCTTACGGCTGATGTCACCGCCGTAGCACTTGGCGAGCACGTCCTTGCGGATCGCCCGGATCGTCTCCCGGGCGATCACCCGGCTGCCGATCGCCGCCTGGATCGGCACCTCGAACTGCTGGCGCGGGATCAGGTTGCGCAGCTTCGCCGCGATCGTGACGCCGTAGTTGTACGCCTTGTCCTTGTGCACGATCGCGCTGAACGCGTCCACCGGCTCGCCGTGCAGCAGGATGTCGACCTTCACCAGGTCGGACGCCTGCTCGCCGGAGGGCTCGTAGTCCAGCGAGGCGTAGCCCTTGGTGCGGCTCTTCAACTGGTCGAAGAAGTCGTAGATGATCTCCGCGAGGGGCAGGGTGTAGCGCAGTTCCACCCGGTCGGCGGAGAGGTAGTCCATGCCGAGCAGGCTGCCCCGGCGGCCCTGGCAGAGCTCCATCACCGCGCCGACGTAGTCGTTCGGGGTGAGCACGGTGGCGCGCACGACCGGCTCGTGCACCTCGGCGATCTTGCCCGTGGGGTACTCGCTCGGGTTCGTCACGACGATCTCCTGACCGTCCTCGGTGATGGCCCGGTAGACCACGTTCGGCGCGGTGGAGATCAGGTCGAGGTTGTACTCGCGCTCCAGCCGCTCCCGGATGATCTCCAGGTGCAGCAGGCCGAGGAAGCCGCAGCGGAAGCCGAAGCCGAGCGCGCCCGACGTCTCCGGCTCGTAGTCGAGCGCGGCGTCGTTGAGCTTGAGCTTGTCCAGCGCCTCACGGAGGTTGGGATAGTCGGATCCGTCGATCGGGTAGAGGCCCGAGTAGACCATCGGCTTCGGGTCCTTGTAGCCGCCCAGGGCCTCCGTCGCCGGCCGGGAGTTGATGGTGACCGTGTCACCGACCCGGGACTGCCGGACGTCCTTCACGCCGGTGATCAGGTAGCCCACCTCGCCGACGCCGAGCGCGTCGGCCTTCACCATCTCCGGCGAGATGACACCGATCTCCAGCAGCTCGTGCACGGCCGCCGTGGACATCATCTTGATCCGGTCGCGGGCGCTGATCCGCCCGTCGATGACCCGGACGTAGGTGACCACACCCCGGTACACGTCGTAGACCGAGTCGAAGATCATGGCCCGGGCGGGCGCCTCGGCGTCGCCGACCGGGGGCTTGAACTGCCGGACGATCTCGTCGAGCAGGTACGGCACGCCCTCGCCGGTCTTGCCGGAGACCCTGATGCAGTCCTCCGGGTCGCCGCCGATGAGGTGCGCCAGTTCCTCGGCGTACTTCTCCGGCTGGGCGGCCGGAAGGTCGATCTTGTTGAGCACCGGGATGACGTGCAGGTCGTTCTCGAGCGCCAGGTAGAGGTTCGCCAGGGTCTGCGCCTCGATGCCCTGCGCGGCGTCGACCAGCAGGATCGCCCCCTCGCAGGCGGCCAGCGACCGGGACACCTCGTAGGTGAAGTCGACGTGGCCCGGGGTGTCGATCATGTTGAGCACGGCGGCTTCCCCGGCCCGGTCGCCCTCCCGGACGGTCCAGGGCATCCGGACGGCCTGGCTCTTGATCGTGATGCCGCGCTCGCGCTCGATGTCCATCCGGTCGAGGTACTGCGCACGCATCTGCCGGGGGTCGACCACACCGGTGAGCTGCAACATCCGGTCGGCCAGGGTCGACTTCCCGTGGTCGATGTGGGCGATGATGCAGAAGTTCCGGATGCGCGCCGGGTCGGTGGCACCAGGAGCGTTCGCGCCGGAATCGAGCGTCGGTGGCACAGCGGTCCGTTCTGGTCGGCTGACGTGAGCGGGCCGGCGACACCGGCCCCCTCTATGCTCCCACGTCCCCGCCGCGTCTCCGCTGCGCGGGCGATCCCCGCCGCCGGCACCGCCCCGCGCACCGTCGTCGCGAAGGCGCCCCTGCCGGCGGGCGGGTCACTCGACGGGCGGCTCGACGAAGAGCGCGGCGAGCCTGGGCAGCCGCCGTTTCGCCTCCTCCTCGTCGTCGAAGTCCCAGAAGTCGTTCAGGTCCGGCACCGGCACCGGCTCCCGGTCCGCCGGCAGTTCCGACGCGGTGGCCCGGCGGTACGCGTCCCACGGCACCGCCAGCATCCCCGCGGCGGAGAACTCCTCCCCGCTGAGCGAGGCCGCCCGCACCTGCGGCAATCCGGCCAGCGAGTCCGGGTCGGCGACGGCCCGGGCGAACACCTCGCGGCCCTGGGTCATCAGCCAGCCCCGGAAGTGGTGGAAACCCTCGTCGGACACGCCACCGTTGATCAGGTAGGCGGCGCCCCAGAGGTCGACCCGGTGCGACGCGGCCAGCACCCGGGCCTGGTGACGCGCGTACCCGACGATCTCCTCCGGATCGCGCTCGGCGAGCAGGGCGACGGCCCGCCCGGCCACCGCGTGCGGCTCTCCCCCGCCGCCGGCCCGGGCCCGGTCGATCAACTGCCAGAAGTCGTCGGTCCTCATGGCCTGGCAGTCTGGCAGACCACACCGGCCGCCCTCGTCCACGGCGCGAGCAGCCCGGCGGGTCGCGGGCACCGACCGCCGCGGCAACTCCCTGGGCGCGGCCCGCACCGTCCTGGTGCGGTGCGGGCCGTCCTGGTGCGGCCCGCCCCGTCCCGGTGCGGTGCGGGCAGCCGACGGGCAGCATGGTGGCGTGACCTCCACGTCCCCGCCGCCCGTGCCGTACCACGCGACCGCCCGCCGGCCCGCGTGGTCGACGCTGCCGGCGGCGCTGCGCACCGCGATCGGCGACCGGCTCGGCGCGCCGGTGGTCGCGGCCCGGGTCGCCGGCGCCGGCTTCACCCGGGGCTTCGCCGCCGTGCTCCAGACCGCCGCCGGAGGCCGGGCCTTCGTCAAGGCCGCGCCCGCCGCCGAGCAACCGCGACTGGTCGACTGGTACGCCCGGGAGGCCGCGATCCTCGACCGGCTCCCGGCGGGGCCACGGGCGCCCCGCCCCCGATGGACGCTCTACGAGGCCGGCTGGTTCGTGCTCTGCCTGGACGCCGTCGACGGGCACACTCCCCGGCTGCCCTGGGCCCCGGCCGAGCTGACCGCCACCCTGACCGGGTACGCGGACGTCGCCGCCGCGCTGGCCGCGCCCCCGGCCGGGCTGGTCGGCCTCGGGCTGCCCCACCTCGCCGACCTGGCGCGGGAGGACATCCTCTGCTGGGGCGACGTCGTCACCGGCCGGGAGCCCGTCCCGCCGCTGCCCACGCCGCTCCGGGACCGCCTGCCCGAGCTGGTCGCGCTGGAGTCCCGCCTCCCCGGGTACGCCGCCGGAGCCACCGGCCTGCTCCACGGCGACCTCCGGCTGGACAACGTGCTGATCGACCGGGCGGGGCGGGCCTGGTTCTGCGACTGGACCTGGGTCTGTCACGGGCCGGCCTGGTTCGACCTGGCGACCCTGCTCCTCACCGCGTACGCCGACGGGCTGGACGCCGACGCGCTCTTCGCCCGGCACCCGGCGGCGGCGGGCGCACCCCCCGACGCGCTGGACGCCGCCCTCGCCGCGCTCGCCGGCTACTTCCTCACCACGGCCGCCTCGACGCCCGCTACGGCGTCGCCACATCTGCCCGCGCACCAGTGGTGGAGCGGGACGCAGTCACTCGGCTGGCTGGCCCGCCGGCAGGGCTGGACCTGACCGAACGCGTGGGTTTGGTTCCCGTGGGCCTCGGCTCGCGTGGGCTTGACTGGCTCATGGGCCTCGGCTGGCTCGTGGGCCTTGGCGGTCGGTGGGCCGGCCCTGGCGTGCCTGGGCCTGGCTGAGGCGTGTCGGGCCTGGGACTGGTGGCGGTGGTCGTCGTCCGGCAGCTCCGCCCCATCGGTGGGGGCGGAGCCGTTTTGGCTCGTCCCAGGCGACCTGGTAACCTGGCTCTTCGCGCAGCGATGACGCATGCTCGTCGCGCGCGGAAGCAGACCAACCCGAGCTATCAAGACGAGGCTGTCGCGTGGCGAACATCAAGTCCCAGATCAAGCGCAACCGGCAGAACGAGAAGCGCCGGCTGCGTAACAAGTCGGTCAAGTCGTCGCTGAAGACCGCCGTCCGGAAGTTCCACGAGGCTGCGGAGGCCGGTGACGTCGAGAAGGCCACCGCCCTCATGCAGGACGCCTCGCGCAAGCTGGACAAGGCGGTCAGCAAGGGCGTGATCCACTCGAACCAGGCCGCGAACCGCAAGTCCGCGATCGCCAAGCGCGTGGTGTCGCTCTCCGCCTGACGAGTCGACCTCAGACCTGACCGGAAACCCCGGGCACTGCCCGGGGTTTCCGGCTGTCGGCGTTCCCACGTTCCGCACCACCCGCTGCCGTTTCCGCCCCCGGCTGACACGCTCGGCTGGCGTCACCAGATGGCGCCACGCCAGAGATCTTGGTAGGGAATGGCCCCCAGAGGGGCACTTTCCTACCAAGATTCAATCGTGCGGTGCCCGCCGCGGATGGCAAGGGCCCGCAGCGGGGCCGGACTCTGTCCGGCGGCGGGCGGGAGACCGTCAGCTCAGCGGATCACGGTGGGCAGGCTGCGGGCCGAACTCGGCGCCGGTGCGGCCGACCCCGTCCCCCGGGGCGTGCCGCAGGTTCGGGTGCGCCTGCCCGTCGCGTACGGCCCGCGTGGCGCGCGGCACCGACGACGCCGCGACGACGACGCCGGGCACGGTGTGCCTGACCCAGTCGACCCTGGCCCGCCCGACCACGGGCTCCATCTGCTGCCGGAAGCGGTCCCGCTCCTGCTCGGGCACGAGGGCGGCGGACCGGACCACCGCTGCGGCCACCATGTCGTTGAGCTTCACCATCGCCGCCACCGTGGCGGGCAGGATCAGCACCGCCCACCAGGTGACCAGCTCGGCGAGGGCGAGCAGGGCGGCGAGCGCGACGGCGCCCTCGAAGAAGAGGAAGCAGAGCACCCCGCCCGGGTTGACGAACCGCAGGCCGAGAAGGCGGGCGTAGAGCGGGCGGTAACGCTCCTCGTCGGCGGGGACCATGGCCCACGAGCCGCGGGGCGATCCGCTCACCGGGCGCCGCCCTGCCGGGCGGCCGCGACCGAGAAGACAGCCCGCTCCAGCGCGTACGCCCGGTCGTCCGAGCCGCCCTTGACGGCCGCGTTGCACTCGGCGGCGGCCCGCATCGCCTGGACCAGCCCCTCGGGCGTCCAGCCGCGGGCCCGCTGCTGCGCGGACCTGATCTTCCACGCCGGCATGCCGAGGGTGCCCGCCAGCTGGTAGGGGTCGCCCCGACCGGCGGCGGCGACCCGGGCCACGGTGCGGACGCCGTCCGCGATCGCGTCGGCGATCGGCACCGGGTCGACCCCCACGTGCAGCGCCCAGCGCAGCGCCTCCAGTGCCCCCGGCACGTCGCCCACCATGGCGGCGTCGGCGACGGTGAAGCCGGTCACCTCCACCCGGCCCCGGTAGTAGCGGGCGACCGTGTCGGCACCGATCCGGCCGTCGGTGTCGGCCATCAGCTGGGAGCAGGCGGCGGCCAGCTCGCGCAGGTCGTTGCCGACCGCGGCGATCAGCGTCTCGGCGGCGTCGTCGGTGCACTTCCCGCCGGCCCGGCGGATCTCGTCCCGGACAAAGGCCACCCGTTCGCGGTGCCCCTTGAGCTTGGCCGCCGGCACCACCGTGGCACCGGCCGCCTTCAGCCCGTCGGCGAACGCCTTGCCCTTGGCCGCGCCGAGGTGCAGCACCACCAGTTGCACGTCCGGGTCGGGGTTCTTCGCGTACGCCAGCAGGGCGGCCACCAGGTCCTTGCGGGCGTCCTGACCGGCGCGGAGCACCAGCACCCGCCGCCCGCCGAAGAGGGAGGGACTGAGCATCTCGGCGATCTCCCCGACGACCAGGGTGCCGGCCTGGTACTCGCGGACGTCCACGTCGGGGTCGACGCTGCGGGCCTTCGCAACGGCTTCGGTGACCGCACGCGTGGCGAGCAGCTCCTCGTCGCCGAGGACGAGCAGAATAGGAGCGAGGCTGGCGGTCACGCCGCCCATATTCGCACGGCCGGCGGCCGGATCCAGCCTGCTCGTCGGCACTTCGGTTGCGGAGCCCGCACTCCACGCAAATCCAGACATTAATCTCAATCTCGCGTTAATGCCTAGAATCGACATCGATCTCCTACGGCTGCCGGCCGGGCGGCGTGCCGCGCGTCGCCACCGCGAGACCCGCCCGGCTGACCACCGCCGCCACGTCCCCGTCCGTGTCGGTACGCAACACCCGCGCCCCGCCCCGGGCCAGGCGCCCGAGCACCGCCGCGTTGGGATGGCCGTACGTGTTGCCCGCTCCCACCGGCACGAGGGCGACCAAGGGGCGGACCGCGTCCAGGAAGGCCGGGTCCTGGTAGGCCGAACCGTGGTGTGCGACCTTCAGCACCTCGGCCCGCAGCCCGCCAGACGCGGTGCCGTCAAGCAGTGCCCGCTGCTCCTCGGTCTCGGCGTCCCCGGCGAGCAGGATCCGGACGCCGGATACGGTGGCGAGCAGCATCAGGGAGTTGTTGTTCGGATCCGACCGGGTGCCCCGCATCGGCTGGGGCGGGCCGATCACGGTGAACTCGACCCCGCCCTCCCGGTACCGCCAGCCGGCGGCACCCGCCACCACGCCGACCGAGTGCGCCGCCGCCTCGGCCCGGACCAACTCCCTCCCGGCAGCGGGCTCCGGCCACTGCGGGGTGAGCACGGCGTCCACTCGTCGCCCCCGGAACACACCCGCGACGCCGCCGGTGTGGTCCACGTGGAAGTGGCTGACCACCAGCAGCGTCACCTCGCGTACGCCCAGCCGGCGCAGGCAGCCGTCCGCCGCCGCCGGATCCGGACCGGCGTCGACCACCACCGCCCGGCCGGCCGCCACCGGCAGCACCACGGTGTCGCCCTGGCCGACCGCGCAGACGGCCACCACCCAGCCCGCCGGGGGCCAGCCGGGGGCCGCCACCCGGATCGGCAGCGTGCCGGCCAGCACCGCGACGACGACCACCGCCACCAGCCGGCGGACCACCGGGTGCCGGGTGGCCACCAGCAGCGCGACGGTCAGCCCGGCCAGCAGCAGCGCCCCGGTCACCCCGCCCGGCCACGGCAGCGTCCCGGACGGCAGTCGCGCCCCGTGCCGGGCCACCGTGACCAGCCACCAGGCCGGCCAGCTGGCCAGCCACGCGACGAACTCCGCGCCGGCGGGCCAGACGGGCGACACCGCCGCCGCCAGCACGCCGAGCACCGTGGCGGGCGCGATCGCCGGCACCGCGAGCAGGTTCGCGGGCACGGCGACCAGGCTCACGGTGCCCGAGATCCCGGCCACCACCGGCGCGCAGGCGAGCTGTGCGGCGGCCGGCACGGCCAGCGCCTCGGCGAGCCCGGCCGGCACGCCACGCCGGCGCAGCCCGTCGCGCCACCTCGGGGCGAGCAGCAACAGGCCGCCGGTGGCCAGTACGGAGAGTGCGAAGCCGGCGTCACCGGCCAGCTCCGGGTCGAGCAGCACCAGCACGGTCACCCCGGCGGACAGGGCGGGCAGCGCCGCCCGGGGACGCCCGGCCGCCAGGGCGGCCAGCCCGATCGCGCCCATGGTGGCGGCCCGCACCACGCTCGGCGACGGGCGTACCAGGATGACGAAGCCCACCAGGGCCAGCCCGCAGAGCCCGGCGGCCAGCCAGGGACCGGCCCGCGCCCAGCGGGCCACCAGCAGCACGGCGCCGACGACGATGGCCACGTTGGAGCCGGACACCGCGTTCAAATGGGTCATGCCGGTGGCGAGGAAGTCCTCCTCGACCGTGGGCGGCAGCCGGCTCGTGTCACCGACCACCAGCCCCGGCAGCAGACCGCCCTGCTCGTCGGGGAGCGGCGCACAGGCACGTTGCAGGCCGGCGCGCAGCGCTCCGGCGGCCCGCTGCGACGACGGCGCCGCGCCGTGCGGCACGGGCGGGCCGGCCGCGCTCAGCACGGCCGCCGTCAGGTCGCCCCCGCGCGGCGCCGCGAGCCGCCCCTCGGCGGTCAGCTGCTGCCCGGGCAGCAGCCCTCGCCAGCCGGGACCAGTGGCCAGGACCAGCACCCGGACCGGCGCGGAGATCCGCCGCCCGTCCGGGCCGGTGACCCGGGCCAGCTCGGCCGACACGAGCAGGGTGGCCGGGCGTCCGGCGACGCCGCGTACCGGGCGGGGATCGTCGCGGACGACCAGCTCGGCGGTGACGGTGGCACGCTCCTCGACCAGGGCGCGGACCGGCCCGGCGTCGCGTACGGACAGTCGCGCGGCGGTCGCCGTCGCGCCGCAGACCACGCCGAGCAGCACGGCGACGACGATCCAGCCGTACCGCTGGACCGGCGCGGACGGCCGTCCGAGGACTCCGGCCAGGTGCAGTCCACCGAGGCCGGCCGCCCCGGCCGCCGCCCCGGCCACGAGCAGTGTCACGCCAGCGGTCAGGTGCAGCCCGGCCAGCGCGGCGAGCCAGGCGGCCACCGCCAGGCCGGCCAGCCGCAGGTCGACCTCGCTCGAACGGCCGACACCCTCCGAGAAGCCCGCACCACCGGAACGGCCCGCACCACCGGAACCGCCCCAACCACCGGAACGGTCGGCGCCGCCGGAACCGGCCCCACCGCCGGAACCGGCCCCACCGCCGGAACCGGCCCCACCGCCGGAACCGGCCCCACCGCCGGAACCGGCCCCACCGCCGGGACCGGCCCCACCGGAACGGCCCGCGTTGCCGGCAACGGGCGCCGCCGGTGGCGACCTGTCCGCCCGCGCGCGCCGGCTGCCCGCCGTCACACCGTCACCAGGTCCTTGAGCTGCTCGTAGCGGGCGTCGCCGATGCCGTCGACCTGGCGTAGGTCGCCGACCGAGCGGAAGCCGCCGTGCTGGTCGCGATGGGCGAGGATGCGCTGGGCGAGCACCGGGCCGACTCCCGGCAGCGCGTCGAGCTGCGCGAGCGTCGCGGTGTTGAGGTTGAGCCGGCCACCCGCACCCGGCGCCGTTCCCGGCGCGCCACCGGCCGCCGTACCCGGCGAGGGCGCCGCGCCCGGCGGTGCCGCGACACCGACCAGGATCAGCTCCCCGTCGGTGAGCTTGCGGGCCGGGTTGAGCAGGGCCACGTCCACCCCCGGCAGTGCCCCGCCGGCCGCCTCGACGGCGTCGGCGACCCGCGCACCGGCCGGGACCCGGACCAGCCCGGGACGGCGCACCTTGCCGGCGACCGCGACCACCAGCTCACCGGCCGGGCTCGCGGCAGGCTCGGCGAGCCCCGTCGCCGCTCCGGGTGCCTCGGCCGTGGCCACCGGGTGGACCGGCTCGGCCTGCGGCCGGGACCGCCAGGCCCAGAGGCCGGCCCCGAGCACCACCAGCGCGGCGACGACGGCCAGCGCCCGCACGCCGCGCCGCCCGGGGTCGAACGCGCCCGGCCCCGCCAACCGGGACGGCGCGGCGGTCTCGGCACCCGCCCCCGGTGCCTGCCCCGGCGGATCGGGCTCCGGCAGCGCCGCCACGCCGGCCGCGACCCGGGCCGATGTGGACGCTGCGATCGGGGCCGATACGAAGGCCGAGATCGGGGCAGGTGCGGATGCCGCGGTCGGGGCAGTTTCGGGAGCCTCCGGGGGCAGGAGCCCCGGACCGGGTGAGCCGGCCGGCGACGACAGGCCGTCCGGGCCGGCGGCAACGGCCGGCGGCGCCCCCACCAGCCGGCGCAACCGTTCCCGTACCACCGTCTCCTCGTCGTCTGACACCAGGCGAGGCTAGGACCGCGGCGGCGGGCCGGCGGGCTGCCCGGCGACCGGCTGTGGACGACGGAGGCTCCTGTGGACAACCCCCTGATCATGTGCGAGATGTGCTAGCGCCCAGAGATTCCCAGCTCAGCGTGCCTCCGGATCCGGGCCGAACACGGACCGTCCGCCGTCCACCGGCAGGGTCACCCCGTTGACGAAGCTCGCCGCCGGTGACAGCAGGTACGCGACCGCCGCCGCGGCCTCCTCCGGCCGGCCGATCCGGCCGACCGGGTGCAGCCGGGTCAGCTCGGCGTCGATCCACTCCGCCGTGGCCGGCTCCTGACCCGCCAGGAAGGCGGTGTGCCGCTCGGTGGCGATCGAGCCCAGCGCCACCGCGTTGGTCCGCACGCCCCGTGGCCCGTACTCGACGGCCAGCGCCCGGGTCAGCCCTTCGACGGCCGCCTTGGCGGTGGCGTACGGCAGGCAGCCGGGCACCGGCCGGCGGGCCTGGTGGGACGAGACGTTCACGATGGCCCCGCCGGTGTCGGCGGCCAGGAAACGACGCACCGCCGTCGCGGCCCCGACCACGGCGGGACGCAGGTTGCGCCCGATCAGGTCGAGCACCTCGCCGACCGGTGCGGCGTGCAGCGAGGCGTCCCGGAACACCGCCGCGTTGTTGACCCAGCCGGTCAGCGGCCCGGTCCGTTCCGCGAGGTCGGCGGCGCGGGCGGCGACCCGCTCGTCGGCGGCGTCACCGACGACCGCAGCCAGCCGGTCGGCGGCCGGATGCGCGGTCAGCCACGCCACCGCGTCCGGGTCGTACTCGATCACCACGACCGAGTCCCCCGCGTCGAGGAGCCGCTCCACGACGGCGCGACCGACGCCGCGCCCGCCACCGGTGACCACGCAGGACATCGCGTCCTCCCCCGTTTTCCCGCCGCATCGAGATCGGCGTCCACGTCGACGGGCCACGGCACCCCCGCCCTTCGCGGGCGGCCGGGCCGTCACCCGCGCGCCGGACGCCCTGCTGCCCCGTCCGGCGGGGCAGGCCGACAGCGTCGGCGGGCGTGGCCGTCGCGGGATCGACGTTAGCGGGTGGTGGGCGGGCGACGGTGCACGACCACGCAGGCCAGGCCCGGACCGGCGTGCGCGGCGACGACGGCGCCGGCCTCCGAGACGTACGTGTCGTGCAGGCGGTCGCCCAGCCGGGCCCGCAACGTCTCCAGCAGCGCCTCGGCCCGCTGCGGTGCGGCGAGGTGGTGCACGGCCAGGTCGACCTCCGCGTCACCGGCCGCCTCGACCGCCAGATCGACCAGGCGGGCGACACCCCGGCTGGCGGTACGCACCTTGTCCTTGAGGACGATCGTGCCGTCCGGCATGTGCATGATCGGCTTGACCGACAGCGCGGTGCCGAGCAGCGCCTCGGCCGCGCCGATCCGGCCGCCCCGGCGGAGGAACTCCAGCGTGTCGACGTAGAACCAGATGCTGGTACGGGCGACGGCGTCGACCGCCGCGTCGCGTACGCCCGGCAGGTCCCCGCCGCGCTCGGCGGCGGTGGCGGCGGCGACGGCGGGGAAGCCGAGGCCCATGCCCGTCGAGCGGCTGTCGACCACGGCGACCCGGTCGTCGAACTCGGCGGCGGCCAGCCGGGCGGCCTCCACCGTGCCGGAGAGCTCGGCCGACAGGTGCACCGAGACGATCCCGTCGGCGCCGGCGTCGAACAGCTCCCGGTAGGTCCGGGCGAACTGCTCCGGGGCAGGGCGGGAGGTGCTGACCGAGACCCGCCGGCCGCCCAACGCCCGGGTGGCGTCGGCCGGGGTGGTCTCCACGCCCTCCAGCCCTTCGGCGCCGTTGAGCACGACGGCCAGCGGCACCACCGTCAGCCGGTGGGCGCGCAGCAGCTCGGGTGGGAGGTAGGCGGTGGAGTCGGTGACGACCGCGACGGGCATGCCCGGCAGGCTAGCCGATGCGGCTGGTGGACACCGGGGTCAGACCGGCTCGGTGGTCACCGGCACAGTGATCAGGCCTACGTTGTGGGCGCGCAGGTGCCAGCCGCGGTCGTCGTCGTTCCGCAGCTCGGTCCAGTGGCAGTTCTGCAACGCGCCGACCACGCGCGCGACGGCGGGATCCCAGCCGAGCAGGTGACTGCAGCCCTGGCGGGCCGCGCCGCCGTGGGTGGCCACCACCACGGTGCCGCCGAGCGCGGCGGCGTCGGCCAGCGCGGTGCCGACCCGCTTGCCGAGAGCGTCGAGGCTCTCGATCCCGGAGCCCGGGTCCGGGTCGCCGGCCAGCCAGCGCGCGTACTCGGCGGGGTGGCGCGCCGCGGCCTCGGTGCGGGCGAGCCCCTGCCAGGACCCGAAGTGCCGCTCCCGCAGCCGCGCGTCGGTGCGCACCGGCAACCCGGTCAGCGCGGCCAGCGCGGCGGCTGTGTCGGCCGCGCGGCTCAGGTCGCTGGCCACGATGGCATCGGGCCGCAGCGCGGCGAGCAGGGGCGCGGCCGCGCGGGCCTGCTCGCGGCCGAGGTCGTTCAGTGGTACGTCGGTCTGCCCCTGGATGCGGTTGGTGGCGTTCCAGTCGGTGTTGCCGTGCCGCCAGACGATCAGGCGGGTCATTCGGCGTTGGTGGAGCCGGTGCCGGACTCGGCGTCGACGAGGTCCCGGTCGACGAACGGGATCGTCGGGCAGTCCTTCCAGAGCCGGTCGAGGGCGTAGAACTCGCGTTCCTCGGTGTGCTGGACGTGCACCACGATGTCGACGTAGTCGAGCAGCACCCACCGGCCGCCCCGCTCGCCCTCACGCCGGACCGGCTTGGCCTTCTCCGGCAGCTGGAGCAGCCGCTCCTCGATGGCGTCGACGACGGCGAGCACCTGACGCTCGTTGGGAGCCGCCGCCAGCAGGAACGCGTCGGTGATGGCGAGCTGGTCGCCCACGTCGATGATGACGATGTCCTGCGCCTTCTTGTCGGCCGCAGCCTGGGCGGCGGCGATCGCCAACTCGTGAGCGCGTTCGGAAACTGTCACCGTTCTCCTTCGATCAACCGTGCGATGCTCCAAGCGTCTCACACCCGGCGGAATCCCGACTCGTCAGTTCTGGCGCGTTACCCGCCCGAACCACCCGATACCGGGCCGAATCACGGCTGATAGAGGCGTCGCTTGGCGATGTACTGCACCACACCGTCCGGTACGAGATACCAGACCGGCTCCCCCCGGGCGACCCGCGCCCGGCAGTCCGTGGACGAGATGGCCATCGCCGGGACCTGCACCAGGCTCACCGCGTCGGCCGGCAGGTGCGCGGCGGTCAGCTCGAAGCCCGGCCGGGTCACGCCGATGAAGTGGGCCAGCTCGAAGATCTCGTCCAGGTCCTTCCAGGAGAGGATCCGTTCCAGCGCGTCGGCCCCGGTGATGAAGAACAGCTGCACCTTCGGGCCGTACTCGGCGTGCAGGTCACGCAGGGTGTCGACGGTGTAGGTCGGGCCGCCCCGGTCGATGTCGACCCGGCTGACCTGGAAACGGGGGTTGGAGGCGGTGGCGATGACCGTCATCAGGTAGCGGTCCTCCGCCGGGGTGACCGTCTCGTCCGCCTTCTGCCACGGCTGGCCGGTGGGGACGAAGACCACCTCGTCCAGCCCGAACCGGTCCGCCACCTCGCTCGCCGCGACCAGGTGCCCGTGGTGGATCGGGTCGAAGGTGCCGCCCATGATGCCGACCCGCCGGATGTCTTCCTCCACCCCGCGATCCTAGGCCGGGCGGAACCGGCGGCCCGTCCGGGCCGCCGGGCTCTCCCGTTCGGTGGGCGGCGTCACGCCGCCGCCGCGGCGACCGCCGTCCGGGCCACCAGGGCCCGCCGCAGGTCGTCGTCGGCGTCCGTCACCACCCGGCGCAGGCCGGGGGTGAGGTCGTCGCGGGCCAGCAGCGCCGCGGCCGCCTCCCGGGTGGGCTGCGTCACGGCGTAGCGGGGAAAGGCCAGGGTCGCGACATAGTCCGCCACCCACGACGTACGCAACCGTGCGGCGGCCGGCATGTCGGCGAAGTACCGCTCGACGTAGCCGGCGGTCAGCTCGGCCTGTTCGGGCTGCCAGAAGCCCTGCGCGGTCGCCTCGACGAGCCGGTTGGACAGCTCGGTGTTCGACACGACGATCTCCCACGCGGCCCGCTTGCCGGCCGGGTCGGGCAGTGCCGCCCGGCACTGGGCGGCCCGCTCGGCGCCGCTGGCGCTCGGGTCGGCCGCCGCCTCGGCGGTGATCTCCGCCGCGCCGGCGGCGCCGAGCACGACGAGCCGGAGCAGCAGCGCCCAGCGCAGCTCGGCGTCGACGGCGAGGCCCGGCGGGACGTTCCGGCCGGCGAGCCAGCCGGCCAGCCGGTCGGTGTCGGTGCTGGCGGAGAGCCAGCCCCGGGCCGCGGCGAGCTGGAGCGACCCGCCGGGAGGGGCGCCGTCGAGCAGCTTCTGGCAGGCGTCGGCGACCTGCGTCAGGGCGGCCTCGCGGGCGAGCGGGTCGAGGTAGCGGTCGACCAGCGAGCGGCTGAGCGTGAGCACGTCCTCGGCGATGATCACCTCGGTCTCGACGGGGAGCGCGGCGGCGATCAGGGCGACCAGGCCGGCGACCGGCCGCTCCCCGTCGGTCACGGCGTCCAGCGCCTCACCCCAGAGCAGCGCCCGGGCCAGCGGGTCGGCCAGGCCGGGCAGCACCAGCGGCACGGCGTCCGCCGACCCGGGGTCGAGACGGATCTTGGCGAACGTCAGGTCACCGTCGTTGGGCAGCAGCAGCCGGGCCGCCGGCTCGCCGACCAGCCCGGTGAGCACCGTCCGGCCGCCGTCGGCGTCCGGCGCGAGATCGACCTCCGTCCGGGCGACCGTGCCGTCGGCGGCGTACCGGCCGACGCCGATCCGGTGCGGGCGCAGCACCGGATGCGACTCGGGGGCGGTCTGTCCGATCGCCACCTCGGTGTAGCGGCCGTCCGCGTCGACCGTGACCTCGGCGCGCAGCGTGTTGACCTGCGCCGAGCGCAGCCAGCGCTCCGCCCAGCCGGACAGGTCGCGCCCGGCCGCGGCGGCGAGGCTGCCGAGCAGGTCGGTCAGGGTGGCGTTGCCGAACCGGTGCTTCGCGAAGTGGGCGTTGAGGCCGGCGAGGAAGGCGTCGTCGCCGAGCCAGGCGACCAGCTGCCGCAGCACGCTGGCGCCCTTGGCGTACGAGATGCCGTCGAAGTTGAGCAGGCCCTCGGCGGCGTCGGCGACCCGCTCGGGCGCCACGGGGTGGGTCGAGGGGCGCTGGTCGGCCGCGTAGCCCCAGGCCTTGCGGCGCATGGCGAACGTCGTCCAGGCCCGGTCGAACCGGGTCGCCTCGGCGGTCACCCGGGTGCCGAGGTACTCCGCGAAGGACTCGTTCAGCCACAGGTCGTCCCACCAGCGCATGGTGACCAGGTCGCCGAACCACATGTGCGCCATCTCGTGGGCGATGGTGGTGGCGCGTCGCTCCCGCTCGGTGTCGGTGACCGCGGAGCGGAAGATGTAGTCGTCGCGCAAGGTGACCAGGCCCGGGTTCTCCATCGCGCCGGCGTTGAACTCCGGCACGAACGCCTGGTCGTACTTGCCGAACGGGTAGCGCTCGGCGAAGAGCTGGTGGAACCGGTCGAGGCACTGCCTGGTGACGGTGAAGATCTCGTCGGCGTCGGCGTCGAGGTGTGCCGCCTGGGAGCGCCGGCAGTAGAGGCCGAGCGGGATGCCGTCGTGCTCGTCCCGCCGGACGTGCCAGGGACCGGCCACGAGCGAGACGAAGTACGTGGCCAGCGGTGCCGTCGGGGCGAACTCCCAGCGCCCGGGGCGCGGCGTGGCGGCGAGCTGGCCGTTGGCCGCGACGACCCAGTGCGGCGGGGCGGTGACCGACACGGTGAACGGGGCCTTCAGGTCGGGCTGGTCGAAGGCGGCGAAGATGCGCTGCGCGTTGTCCAGGAAGGACATCGCGTAGAGGTAGGTCTCGCCGTCGAGGGGATCGACGAAGCGGTGGATCCCGTCGCCGGTGTTCGAGTACGCCATCTCGGCGGAGACGGTGAGCGTGTTGGTCCCGGCCAGCCCGGTCAACGGCAGCCGGTTGCCGGCCAGCGTGGCGGGGTCGACGTCGCGGTCGTTGAGGCGTACCGCCAGCAGTTTCGCGGGTTGGACCTCGACGAAGGTCTCCGCGTCGGTGGCCCGGAAGCGGATCGTGACGTCGGAGCGGAAGCGCTCGCCGTCGCCGCTGAGGTCCAGGTCCACCTGATAGGACTCGACAGTAATCGCCGCGCCACGCGCGGTCGCCTCTACACGGGTCAGGCTCGGCATCCGCTTATCCTGCCCGATGGGGAACCGGACGTGTCTCCCCATAACCCCCTGGCACTGGAGGACTGAACGATGGCTTCGCACCCCAAGGGCGATTTCGACCTCTCCCGGGCGGTCTGGCAGCGGGCCGAGGGCGACACCTCCGACAGCGCCGTCGAGGTCGCGTTCGTCGACGACCTGATCGGTATGCGCAACTCCGCGGAGCCGGAGGGCCCCGTCCTGGTCTTCACGCAGGCCGAGTGGGACGCCTTCGTCGCCGGCGCCCAGGACGGCGAGTTCGACCTGGCCTGAATCCGGCCTGACGGCCCTGCCCGCGGCACGGTCGGGGCGGCCGCCGGGCGTGTTCGTCGGGCGGAACATCCGATGTGCCGCCGGGGTGCGGACCGGGCGCGGTTGGCGCGCCCGGCCCGCACGCCGGTCGGTCAGGTGGCGGTACAGGTCAGGGGCGGGATGGGGTTGGTGCCGCTCCACGAGCCGAGGAAGCCGACGACCGTTTCGGCACCCGGGCTGAGGCTGCCGTTGTAGCTCACGTTGCGCGCGGTGACGGCGGATCCGCTGGTGGTGACCGTCGCGTTCCAGGCCTGGTTGACGGCCTGGCCGGAGGCGAGGGTCCACGCCGCGGTCCAGCCGCTGATCGCCGCACTCCCGGCGGTGATCCGGATCTCGCCCTGGAAGCCGCCCGGCCACTGGCCCACGATCCGGTAGGCGGCGGTGCAGGACTTGCTGCCGCTGGTCGGGGTGGGGGTGGGCGGGTCCGTCGGGGTCGGCGAGACCGTCGGGCTGACCGTGGGCGTCACCGTCGCGGTGGGACTCGGCCCACCACCGAAGATCGTGGCCTCCCGGGCGGTGGCCCTGATGCCGTTGGCGCCGTTGAAGATCCGCTCGCCCCAGGTGGTGAGTCGTGTGGGGTCGAAGCTGGTGGCCATGTCCAGGATCGGGTCGGTGTTGCCGCTCCAGGACCAGCCGAGGTAGCCCAGGCCACGGGCCTGAGCCTCGGCCAGGATCGTCTCGTGGTCGACCTCGTTGGCGTTGAACCGCCAGCCGAACTCGCCGATGACCAGCGGCCAGCCGTTGTCCTCGAACCGGTCCAGGTAGTTGGTGATGGCCGCGGCCGTGTTGAACACGGCGTACATGTGGATGGACAGCACGGTGTTGTGCCGGCTGTCGGCGTCCAGGATCGTCTGCGCGTTGTCCCGCATGACGTACTGCCAGTCCTGGCCCCAGTTGGGCCCGTCGACCATGAGCAGGTGCTCGAAGCCGTTGGCGCGCATCTTCGTGATCGCGGCGGTGGTCGCGGCGGTCCACTGGCCGGCGTTGACGTTGCCGATCGGCTCGTTGCCGATGTTGATGACGACGTAGTTCTCCTGGCCGACGAGCGCGCTCTTCTGGCTGATCCAGTAGTCGACCGCCTCGTCGAGCGACGCGGCGGCGCCCTCCTCGCCGTAGCCGGTGGTGTCGTGGACCTCCAGTACGCAGATCATCCGGTGCTGCTTGCACAGCGAGATCACGTTGGCGACGTCGGTGGACGGGCCCCAGCGCTTGCCGGTGCCCAGCACCACCCGGACGGTGTTGGCGCCGAGCGCCTTGACGTCGGCGAACGAGTCGGTCTCGCCCGTGTACCAGACGTGGGGGTGGTTGACGCCCCGCATGACGAACGGCTGGCCGTTCGCCTCGACGATGTTGCGTCCGTCGATGTGCAGCCCCACGGCCGCGTCCGCCGGCTTGACGAACACCAGGACGGACGCGGCGACGGCGAGCAGCGCAGCGCCGACGGAGAGAAGTCTTCTCTTCATTGCCTACCTCAGGGTGAGGCCCCGACAGGTCGGGGCACAGGCACGCCTGCCCAGGCGCACGCGAATGGCGGTGCGCGGCGCGCTCGTGACGAGTGCGACGTACGGGTGCGGGGCCGGCTCGGCTCGGCAACGGTGCCAAGTTACTCGCGGTCGCACAGGCTGTGCAATAGGACAATGTCGATGCGGGCCGGCTAATCTCCGTCGCCCCAGCCCAGCCCGCCCGGCCCCGGGGCGTGGTGGAACCCGGGGTGGCCGGCCACGTCGACGCAACGCTCGCCGTCCGGGCCGGACGCACCGCAGAACAGCCGTTCGGCCCGCTGCCACGCGTCGGCCGGCGACAGCGCCGAGGCGCCCAGGGCCAACTCGGGCCGCAGCAGGCTCAGCGCCTCCGCGTATCCCACCGCGAGTTCCCGGGCCGTCTCCGTGTCGGACGCGGTGAAGCCGAGGTGCACGGTGAAGAACCGGTCCGGCCGCGCCGGGCGACGGGTCGGCGCGATCAACGACGCGTCGGCCGGCTCCCGTGCCGCGCCGAGCGCCTCCACCGCCCGCCGCTGCCGCCAGTACGGTGGCCTGTTGTCGCGCATCGCGCCCTCCCCATGACGTTCATGGGCGGGGTCCCTCCGGAGTGGCCCGCCCGCGTTCCAGCCGGCTGCCGGTCGTCGGCACGCCGTCGGCGACCCGACCATCGGACCGCTCCCCGAGCCAACCAGCTTCCCGCGCTCCTGGGAGGGGCCAGCAGACCCGCCGTCCACTGGCCCCCTCCCCGCACGTCTGTTCTTCACCCGGTCCGCTCTCCGCCCGGCCTGCTCTCCGCCCGGCCTGCTCGCCGTCCGGTCTGCTCTCCGCCCGGCCTGCTCGCCACCCGGTCTGCTCGCCGCCCGGCCGGCCGGTGCGCGCCGCGGGCGGCGACGGACAGCGCGAACGACCGCGGGCGGCGACGGACAGCGCGAACGACCGCGCCCGACCCGGGGGCGCCCGCCGCCCCGTCCGGCGAGATTCAGCCACGCCGGCCTGGGTAGACCAAGACGACGGACGAGGATCCGGCCGGCAACGGCCGCCACACCGGTCAGGAGGCCCGATGGCGACCATCCCGACGGAGCGCGTCCCCGACAGCACGCTGGCGTTCCTGCGGGACGGCTATCGCTTCATCGGCCGACGCTGCGACCGGCACGGCAGCGACATCTTCCAGGCCCGACTGCTGCTGGAACCCACCATCTGCCTGCGCGGCCGGCCCGCGGCGGAACTCTTCTACGACACCGAGCGCTTCGCGCGGGCGGGCGCGATGCCGAAACGGGCGCAGCGCACCCTCACCGGCCGGGGCGGCGTGCAGGGCCTCGACGGGGCCGACCACGCCGACCGCAAGGCCATGTTCATGTCGATCATGACGCCGACCGCGATCCGGCACCTCGCGCAGCTCTTCGACGACGAGTGGCGGGCCCGCGTACCGGCCTGGGAGACAGCCGGCCCGGTGCGGCTGTACGACGAGGTCGGCCGGATGCTGACCCGCGCGGTCTGCGCCTGGGCGGGCGTACCGCTGGCGGGCTCCGAGGCGCAGCGACGGACCGCCGAGCTGCACGCCATGATCGAGGGGCCGGCGGCGCTCGGTCCCCCGCACTGGCGTGGTCTGTGGGGTCGCCGCCGGGGTGAGCGCTGGATCGAACAGATCGTCGACCGGGAGCGCGCCGGCACGCTCCCGGCCCCCGAAGGCAGCGCGCTACGGGTGATCGCCGAGCACCGGGACGCCCACGGACGGCTGCTCCCCCGCCGGACAGCCGCCGTCGAACTGCTCAACGTGCTGCGCCCCACGGTCGCCGTCGACCGTTTCGTCGTCTTCGCCGCGCTGGCCCTGCACGACCACCCGGCGTGGCGGCAGCGGGTCCGCGAGAGCGGGGAGGCCGCCGAGAGCTTCGTGCAGGAGGTACGCCGCTACTACCCCTTCTTTCCGGTGGCCGCCGCCCGGGTCCGCCGCTCGTTCGACTGGCAGGGCTACCACTTCCCGCGCGGCCGGCGGGTGCTGCTGGACCTGTACGGCACCAACCACCACCGGGTCCTCTGGCCGGAGCCGGAGCTGTTCCGGCCGGAACGCTTCACCGGCTGGCGGGGCGACCCGTTCGCCCTCGTCCCGCAGGGCGGCGGCGACCACCTGGCCGGCCACCGCTGCGCCGGTGAGTGGATCACGATCGAGCTGATGAAGCGGGCGGTGACCCACCTGACCACCACGATGCGCTACGACGTACCCCCGCAGGACCTGGCGCTGAGCCTGCACCGGATGCCGACGCTCCCGCCGAGCGGCTTCCTGATCACCAACGTCCGTCGCACGGCCTGAGCGGACGCCGCGCCGCGGGGGCGGGGCCGCGGCGCGGGGGCCCCGCAGGCCGGGGGGAGGGCGCGTAGCAGGGAGCCGGGCACCGGCTTAGCGGACAAAGACCCCCGGGCGCGCCCGCAC
>NZ_JBEYVB010000037.1:0-70565 GCF_040643815.1 Micromonospora sp. NPDC047074 | reverse complement strand
GAGGTGACGCACGAGGGGGTGATCGTCGAGGCGGTCAAGCTCGCCGACGACCGGAGCGGCGATGTGGTGGTGCGCCTCTACGAGTCCCTCGGCGCCGGCCCGCGCCGCCGTGGCCGGTGCCGTACCCGATGAGGACGTTGCCGGACCCGGCGCGCTCCTCCTCGCGGTACGCCGCGTGGCCGGCCGGCTCGTCGGCGGGCCCGCCCTCGCCCGCCAGCGGTGCGATGGTGATCAGCGGCTGGCCGACCGGCCGGGCCTCGCCCGCCGTGCCGTGCAGTGCCACGACCCGCCCGGCGTACGGGCAGGGCACGTCGACGACGGCCTTGGCGGTCTCCACCTCGACGACGGTCTGGTCCACCGTGACGACGTCACCGACGGCGACCCGCCACTCGACGATCTCGGCCTCGCTCAGCCCCTCGCCCAGGTCGGGCAGGAGGAAGACCTGCGTCCCGTCCACGGCGGTCACGCCGCGCTCCCCCGGCTCAGCCAGCGCTCGTCCGGCTGGTCGTCCCACTGGAGTCGGGCCACCGTGTCGAGGATCCGGTCCACCGACGGCAGGTGGGTGTGCTCCAGCATCGGCGGCGGGTAGGGAATGTCCAGCCCGGACACCCGCAACACCGGGGCGTGCAGGGCGTGGAAGCAGCGCTCCTGCACCCGGGCGGCGATCTCGGCGCCCACCCCGGCGAAGCCCTGCGCCTCCTGGATCACCACACACCGGCCGGTACGGCGGACCGAGGCGGTGACGGTCTCGTCGTCGAACGGCACGATGCTGCGCACGTCCACCACCTCCAGGTCCCAGCCCTCCTCGCGGGCGGCCTCGGCGGCCTCCAGCGCGACCGGCACCGCCGGCCCGTACGCGACGAGGGTGGCGTCGCGGCCGGGGCGGCGGACGACCGCCCGGCCGATCGGCGGGGTGGTCGCCGGCAGCTCCGCCTGGGCGCTGGAGAAGTAGAGCTTCTTCGGCTCCAGGAACACGACCGGGTCGGGATCGTCGATCGCCTGCCGCAGCAGCGAGTACGCGTCGTCCACCGTCGCCGGGGTGACCACCTTCAGGCCGGGGGTGTGCGCGTAGTACGCCTCGCTGGAGTCGCAGTGGTGCTCCACCCCGCCGATGCCGCCGGCGTAGGGCACCCGGATCACGATCGGCACGCTGAGCGCGCCCCGGGTGCGGTTGCGCAGCTTCGCCACGTGCGAGGCGATCTGCTCGAACGCCGGGTACGCGAACGCGTCGAACTGCATCTCGACCACCGGCCGCAGGCCGGACATGGCCAGGCCGACGGCGAAGCCGACGATGCCGGCCTCGGCGAGCGGGGTGTCGAAGCAGCGCTTGTCGCCGAAGCGGGCCTGGAGGCCGTCGGTGATCCGGAAGACGCCGCCGAGCGCCCCGACGTCCTCGCCGAAGACGACCACCCGGTCGTCGTCGAGCATCGCGTCGGCGAGCGCGGCGTTGAGTGCCTTCGCCATGGTCAGGGTGGCCATCAGCGCTGACCCTCCTCGTCTGCGGCGGCGGCCAGCTCGGCGCGGACCTGCTCGCGCTGCTCGACCAGCTGCGGGGTGGGCTCGGCGTAGACGTGGTCGAACAGGCTCATCGGGTCGACCGTCGGCTGGGCGTTCATCCGGGCGCGCAGGTCCGCGGCGTACGCCTCGGCCTCCTCGGCGACCGCGGCGACGGCCGCGTCGTCGAGCGCGCCACGGGCCCGCAGGTACGCCTCCAGGCGGGCCACCGGGTCCCGGTCGCGCCAGGCCTCGACCTCGGCGCCGTCCCGGTAGCGGGTGGCGTCGTCGGCGTTGGTGTGCGGCTCCATCCGGTAGGTGTGCGCCTCCACGAGGAACGGGCCCTTGCCCGCGCGGGCGTGCGCCACCGCGCGGGTGAGCACGGCGAGCACGGCCACCGGGTCGTTGCCGTCGACCTGTTCGCTGGGCACGCCGTAGCCGACGCCCTTGTACGCCAGCGACGGGGCGGCGGTCTGCCGGGACAGCGGGACGCTGATCGCGTACTTGTTGTTCTGCACGAAGTAGACGACCGGGGCCTTGAACACGGCGGCGAAGTTGACGCCCTCGTGGAAGTCGCCCTCGCTGGTCGCCCCGTCGCCGATGAACGCCAGCGCGACGGTGTCCCGCCCCTGGTAGGCCTCCCCGTAGGCCAGCCCGGCGGCGTGCACGCACTGGGTCGCCAGCGGGGTGCACTGCGGGGCGGTACGGCGCGCGGCGGGGTCGTACCCGCAGTGCCAGTCACCGCGCAGCAGGGTCAGCACCTCGACCGGGTCGATGCCCCGGGAGACCAGCGCCATCGACTCCCGGTAGGTCGGGAAGACCCAGTCGTCCTCGCGCAGGGCGAGGACCGCGCCGACCTGGCAGGCCTCCTGGCCACGCGAGGACGGGTAGACCGCCAGCCGGCCCTGCTTGGTCAGGGCGGTCGCCTGGAGGTCGAAGCGGCGGCCGACGACCATCCGCCGGTGCATCTCGACGAGCGCCTCGACGGGCGGCTCGGGATAGTCGGCGGGGGCGGGCAGCGGCGTGCCGGTCGGGTCGAGCAGGCGGACGGGCTCGGTGGCCGGGAGCAGCGGCTTGGCCGGGTCGGGCGGGGTGGCCGCCCGGCGGCTGCGCGGGGATGCCCTGCGGACCGCCTTGGGTGTGGTCGTCACGGCGGGACCTCCTGGACGTGTGGTGGGCCTATGCTCCTGCTGTCGGATGATTGACTCAAGATCCAGGACGAACGCGGGACGGATGGCATGCGGCAGGCAGTCAGATGAGCCAGGAGTCCGGAGCCGGAGCGCCGCCGGCGGCGGGAACGGGACGTTCGGCGCGCCCCCTGGACGACGTGGACCGGCGGATCCTCGACGAGCTGGTCCGCGAGGGTCGCACCTCGGTGCGCACCCTCGCCGAGCGGATCCACATCTCCCGCACCAACGCGTACGCCCGGGTGGAGCGCCTGCTGCGCGACGGGGTGATCACCGGCTTCCGGGCCCAGGTCGCGCCGGAGGCGGCGGGGCTGGGCACCTCGGCGTACATCGCGTTGAAGATCGAACAGAACACCTGGCGGGAGGTGTCGGCGGAGCTGGCGCGGGTGCGCTACATCGAGCACGCCGCGCTGCTCGGCGGCGACCACGACGTCCTCGCCCTGGTCCGGGCGCCGGACAACGCCACCCTGCGGGACGTGGTGCTGGGCCGGGTGCAGAGCATCGCCGGGGTGCTGTCCACCCGCACCTGGCTGGTGTTCGAGGAGTTCGACGGCGAGCGCAGCCCGTGGCGGTGACCGGCTCCGCCCGGTCGCGCCGACCCGGCCCCGGCCGCCGGGCTCAGCGCTCGGGCGGGGCCGCCAACCCCTCCCGGTCGGCCAGTTCCAGCAACGGTTCCAGGGAGAAGCGCCGCTCGTCCAGGCCCGCGTGCGGGTCGCCGCGCTCGGCGAACCGGGCGGGCATCGTGGTGACGGCGAAGTCCTCCGGCCGGGCGTCGTCCAGCTCCGACCAGTCCAGCGGCGCGGAGACCAGCGCCTGCGGGGTCGGCCGGATCGAGTACGCCGAGGCCATAGTGTGGTCCCGGGACATCTGGTTGTAGTCGACGAAGACCGGCCGGTCCCGCTGCTCCCGCCACCAGGTGGTGGTCACCAGCTCGGGCAGCCGGCGCTGCATCTGCCGGCCCAGTGCCAGCACCGCCCGCCGGCAGTCGCCGAAGCTCCACCGGGGCTCGATGGACAGATAGACGTGCAGGCCCCGACCGCCGGTGGTCTTCGGATAGCCGGTCAGGCCCAGCTCGGCGAGGAACGCGCGCACCTCGTGGGCCACCGGCACCACCTGCTCGAAGCCCACCCCCGGCATCGGGTCCAGGTCGATCCGGAGCTGGTCGGGCCGCTCGACGTCGGCGGCGGAGACCGGCCACGGGTGGAACCGCAGCGTGCCCAGGTTGGCCGCCCAGATCACCACCGCCAGCTCGCTCGGCGCGACCTCGTCGGCCGTACGCCCGCTCGGGAAGGTGATGTGGGCGGTGCGTACCCACTCGGGCGCCCCCGCCGGCAGCCGCTTCTGGTAGAAGGCGTCGCCCCGGTTGTCCTGCCGGGTGCCGATCTTCGCCCCGGGGAACACGCCGCGCGGCCAGCGCTCCAACATGGTCGGCCGGTCCCGCAGGGCGCGCAGGGCGCCGTCGCCGACGGCGAGAAAGTAGGAGACCACGTCCCGCTTGGTCAGCCCGAGCTCCGGAAAGTACGGCTTGTCGGGGCTGGAGACACGGACCAGCCGCTCCCCCACCCGGATCTCCTCGGCCGGCGTCGCCACGCCCCACACCGTAACCCGGCCCACCCGCCTCGAAGACCCACCGCGACCAGGCGAGCTGTGGGGTGTAAGGAGGGGCCCCTTCCCTACACCCCAGGGCGGGCTCAGCTCATCTCCTCCTGGAGGCGTGCCATGAGCATCTTCTTGCCCTGCTCGCTCGCCTTGCGGTTGTTCTCCTGCATCTTCCGGAACCAGGTGGCCAGTTCCGTGTCGCCCCGCGCGTCGGCGTCGGCGATGTACGTCTCCAACCTCCCGATGTGCTGCAACGACTCCTGCAACACGTGGATCAGGTCGTAGTTCTGGTCCATCACCGGGCTCGCCAGCCCTGTGACCATGGTGCCCATGGCACACCTCCCCGTCTCGGTGATCGGTGGAGGCGACGCTTACCCGGCCCGGCACCGATCACGCCCGGCGGCGGGTCCCGGCGTCTCCACGGCGGGCCTGGTCGACGCCGCGTCCGGAATCGGACGCCCCGGGGCGATGACTACGTCGTCCGCCGGTCGTCATACCTCGGGGCGGCGGCACGATGATCAGGTGGACAGGACGGAGGACGGTTCGTGGGCGGACGTGGCACGGGATCGGGCAGGGTCGGCGAGAGCACGGTGGGTGACGCCGTCCGGGAGGGCGACGCGCAGGCCTTCGCGGAGCTGACCGATCGGCACCGGCGGGAGTTGCAGGTGCACTGCTACCGGATGCTCGGCTCGTTCGACGACGCCGAGGACCTCGTGCAGGAGACGTTCCTGCGGGCCTGGCGCAGCCGGGAGACCTTCCAGGGCCGGTCCACGGTGCGGGCCTGGCTCTACCGGATCGCGACCAACGCCTGCCTCGACTTCCTCGACCGCCGCCACCGGCAGCCGCGTCCGCTCGTCGCGCCGACCGTGTCCCGGGCCGCCAGGCCCGGCCGCACCTCGTTGCCGCAGGTGGAGGTCCCCTGGCTCCAGCCGTACCCGGACCGGCTGCTCGATCCCGCCGCGCCGCCCGACGGCGAGCCGGACGCCGCGCTGGTGGCGAAGGAGACCATCGAGCTGGCGTTCCTCGCCGCGATCCAGCACCTGCCGTCCCGGCAGCGGGCGGTGCTCATCCTGCGCGACGTGCTCGGCTGGCCGGCGGCGGACACCGCCGCGCTGCTCGACGGCACGGTCGCCGCGGTCAACAGCGCCCTGCAGCGGGCGCGCGCCACACTCCGGCAGCACCTGCCGGAACGACGGATGGAGTGGCCGGCGGCGACCGACCCGAGCCGTGCGGAACGGGCGGTGCTCCAGCGGTACGTGGAGGCCACCGAACGCGCGGACCTGACGGCCCTGGCGGCACTGCTGAGTGAGGACGCCCGCTTCACCATGCCACCCGAGCCGACCTGGTACGAGGGACGGGCCGCGGTCATCGAGTGCTGGGCCCCCGCACTGGTCGGCCCCGCCGCCCGGAAGGACTGGTGGCACGTGCCCACCCGGGCGAACCGCCAGCCCGCCGTCGCCGGCTACGTGCGTGAGCCGGGCCGGTCCCGCTACCGCGCGCTGGGCCTCGACGTGCTCCGCATCGAGGGTGGCGAGATCGTGGAGGTGACCGCCTTCTCTCCCCGCGTCTTTCCGGCGTTCGGGCTGCCGATGGCCCGGTGAGCACGGCGACGGCGATGAGTTCTCCGCGCCCCGGCCGTCTCAACCGGGGTGGCCGGCGGTGCGGCGCGCCGCCGACGCACCCGAGAGACAGAGGCAGGAGCGACACCATGACCCAGCCGAGAGTCGTCAGCCGAGACGAGTGGGAGGCGGCCCGTGCGGAACTGCTCGTCAAGGAGAAGGAGCTGACCCGGGCACGCGACGCGTTGAGCGCCCAGCGGCGCCGGCTACCGATGGTCCGGATCGACAAGGAGTACGTCTTCCGGTCTCCGGACGGCCCGGTGGACCTGCCGGGCTTGTTCGGCGGTCGCCGTCAGCTCATCGTCCGGCACTTCATGTTCCACCCCGACTGGGACGAGGGCTGTGTCGGTTGTTCCCTACAGGTCGACAACCTCGGGCACCCGGCTCACCTGCACGCCCGGGACACCCGCCTGGTGCTGGTGTCCCGGGCGCCGCTGACCAGGATCGAGCCGTTCCGGCGGCGGATGGGGTGGACCGTCGCCTGGTTCTCGTCCTTCGGTGGGGACTTCAATCCCGACTTCGGGGCCACCAGGGGCGACGCGGAGTGCTCCGGGCTGAGCGTGTTCCTCCGCGACGGGGCGGAGGTCTTCCACACCTACTCGGCCTTCTCCCGGGGTGGCGACGCGCTGATCAACACCTACAACTACCTCGACCTGACCGCGTTGGGCCGGCAGGAGGAAGAGCTGGAATACCCGCAGCAGTGGTGGCGGCACCACGACCGGTACGACGTCGGCCACTCACCGGAACTGGAGAACCACTGACCATGGCGACCTACGTGTTGATTCCCCCCGCGGGCAGCGGCCCCTGGTACTGGCACCTCCTGGCGGGACAGCTGCGTGACCGGGGGCACGACGTGGTGGCGGTCGACCTGCCGTGCGACGACGACTCGGCGGGGCTGGCGGAGTACGCCGACGCGGCCGTCCGAGCCATCGGGGACCGTACGGACCTGGTCGTCGTGGCCCAGTCGTTCGGCGCGTTCACCGGCCCACTGGTGTGCGACCGGGTCGACGCCGAGCTGCTCGTGCTGCTGACCCCGATGGTGCCCGCGCCCGGTGAGTCGCCGGGCGAGTGGTGGGAGAACACCGGCCACGCGCACGCCAGGCAGGCCCAGGCCGAGCGCGAGGGCTGGACGGCGGAGCAGAACGAGGATCCCGGCGTCATCTTCTTCCACGAGTTGCCGCCGCGGCTGGTCGAGGAGGCCATGGCGAACGCCCGGGACCAGTCGGGGACGCCGTTCGGCAAGCCCTGGCCGCTCGACGCCTGGCCCGGGGTGCCGACCCGGGCGCTGCTCTGCCGGGGGGACCGCTTCTTCCCGATCGACTTCCTGCGCAAGCTGGTGTCCGACCGGCTCGGCAGCACGCCCGACGAGATGGACGGCGGGCATCCCGTGGCCCTGAGCCGGCCGCGGGAGCTGGCCGACCGGCTGGAGGAGATCCGGCGGGAGGTCTGCGGGGTCGCCGGCTCCACGCCGACCCGCCGGCGGTGACCGCTGCGCCGGGCGGCCGGATTCGGGGCCGGCCGCCCGGCGCGGCCGGTGCGCGGGGCTCTGTCGGTCAGCCGGCGCGGTTACCCGGTGCCGGCCCCGGGTAGGGGTGCGGCATGGCGGAACTGGCGACCCTCTGGATCGTGCGGCACGGCGAGAGCACGGCGAACGTGGCGGCCACGGCGGCCGAGACATCCGGCGCCGAGCTGATCGACCTCACCCACCGGGACGCCGACGTGCCGTTGAGCCCGACCGGTGCGGAGCAGGCCCGGGCCACCGGGCGGTGGCTGGCCGGGCTGCCCGAGGGCCACCGGCCGGACGTGGCGGTGGTGTCGCCGTACCTGCGGGCGGTGCAGACCGCCGAGCTGGCGCTGGCCGGCACCGGGATCCCGCTCAGCCGCGACGAGCGGCTGCGCGACCGGGAGCTGGGCATCCTCGACGGGTTGACCGGGCACGGGGTGCGCCGGCGCCACCCGCAGGAGGCGGACCGCCGGGACCGGCTCGGCAAGTTCTACTACCGGCCGCCGGGCGGTGAGTCCTGGACCGACGTGGCGCTGCGCCTGCGCACCCTCCTCGGCGACCTACGCCGCGACCACGAGGACCGACGCGTGCTGCTGTTCGGCCACGACGCCCTGGTCTTCCTGGTCCGTTACCTGGTGGAGGGGCTCACCGAGACGGAGCTGATGGCGCTGACCCGCGAACACGTCATCGCCAACTGCTCGATCACCGGCTGGTCCGCCGGGACGGACGGCCGGCTCACCCCGGACGTGTTCAACGACGTCAGCCACCTGCGGGAGCAGGGCGCCCGACCGACCAGGGAGGACGAGGTCCATGCCGAACCGGTCTGACACCCGGGTGATCACCCCCGGGCTGCTGCGGGACTGGGCACTGCCCGTGCCGACCGGCGGCAAGGAGGCCCGGGGCACGGTGCTGGTGGTCGGCGGCTCGCGGTTCACCCCCGGTGCGGTGCTGCTCGCCGGCGTGGCCGCGCTGCGGGCCGGGGCCGGCGTGCTCCAGCTCGCCGCCGCCGAGTCCACCGCCGCCACGCTGAGCATCCAGGTGCCCGAGGCACTGGTGGTGGGGCTGCCGGAGACCGCCGACGGCGCGATCGCGGGCCGGCCCGGCAAGCTGCTCGGTGAGCTGGTGGCGGAGGCGGACGTGGTGGCCGTCGGCCCCGGCCTGAAGGACGTCGACGAGACCGGCCGGCTGCTGCGCCTGGTGCTCGACACGGCCGGCCCGGAGACGGCGCTGGTGCTCGACGCGTACGCCCTGGGTGCCCTCAGCCACGCCCCGGACCTGCTGGTCGGCTCCGGGCGGCCGGCGGTGCTCACCCCCAACCTCACCGAGGCCCGGCACCTGCTCGGCCGGGAACCCGGCGACGACCTGGACGCCGAAGCGATCGAACTGGCCCGCCGCTACGACGTGGTCGTCTCGCTCTACGGTCACATCGCCACCCCCGACGGCCGGAGCTGGCGGGAGGAGAGCGGCGACGCCGGCCTCGGCACCTCCGGCAGCGGGGACGTCCGCGCCGGGTTGCTGGCGGGCCTGCTGTCGCGGGGCGCGGAGCCGGCGCAGGCCGCGTGCTGGGCGGCGTTCGCCCACGCGGTGAGCGGTCAGCGGCTGGTCCCCCGGTTCGGCCGGATCGGGTTCCTCGCCCGGGAGTTGCTCGACGAGATCCCGCACACCCTCGCCACCGTCTGACGCCCTCATCCGGCGCCGCGTGTAACGCCACGCGGCGCCGGGGCGCTGGGGTTTGCGGAGGCGTGCGTCCCGCCCGCCTCCCGCCGTGGTCGCTCCCCGCCAGGGGGCGTACCCAGGCTGAAAGAACAGCCCCCTGGGAGTCTGTGTGAAGAACCTCAGTCGCAAGACACTGGCTGCCGCGTCCGCAGTGACGCTCGGTGTCGGCCTCGCCGTCACCGGCGGGCTGGCCCCGGCGGCGTCGGCCGCCGGGCCGGACACCACGTTCCTGGTGCTCGCCCCGCAGGGTGCCAGGACCGACAAGGCGGCAGCCCGCGTGGCCGCCGCCGACGGCACCGTGGTGGCCAGCTACGACCAGATCGGCGTGCTCGTCGTCCGGTCGACCAACCCCGACTTCGTCACGGACGTGGCGGGCGCGGGCGTCGACTCGGTGGCGTCCACCGCCGGCCTGGGCTCCGCTCTCGACGAGGGCGAGACCGTCGAGGTCTCCGCGGCCGAGGCGGCGAAGGCGGCCAACACGACCGCCGACCCGACCAAGGAGCCCCTCTACGGTCAGCAGTGGGACCTGCCGATGATCGACGTCCCGCAGGCCCACGCCGTCAACGCCGGCCGTGCCGACGTGGTGGTGGGCGTGCTGGACAGCGGCATCTCCTCCAGCCACCCCGACCTGGCCGGCCAGATCGCGAAGGACAAGAGCGCGTCCTGCCTCGGTGGGGTTGCCGACACCACCGAGTCCGCCTGGAACCCGACCAACTCCGACCACGGCACCCACGTGGCCGGGACCATCGCCGCCGCCGTCAACGGCGTCGGCGTGGCCGGTATCGCTCCGGGCGTCAAGGTGGCCGCCGTCAAGGTGGTCAACAACGACGGCTACATCTTCCCGGAGGCCGCGGTCTGCGGGTTCCTGTGGGCCGCCGAGCACGGCATGCGGGTCACCAACAACAGCTACTACATCGACCCGTGGCAGCTGAACTGCCGCAACGACGCACGCCAGCGTCCGGTGTGGCAGGCGGTCCAGCGGGCGCTGCGTTACTCGCAGAGCAAGGGCGTGCTGCACGTGGCGTCCGCGGGTAACTCGAACTACGACCTCGCCCACAAGGTCACCGACACGGGCAGCCCGAACAACGGGACGCCCGAGCAGCGCGCGAACCTCACCAACGCCTGCCTCGTCCTGCCGGGCGAGGCGCCGGGTGTGGTCACGGTGTCGGCGGTCGGCCCGACCGGGGAGAAGAGCTACTACTCCTCGTACGGCCAGGGCGTGGTCGAGGTGACGGCGCCGGGTGGCGACACCCGCTTCCGTACCCAGGGTGTCAGCTCGACCCTCACCGACGGCATCCTGTCCACCACCTTCAACACCGCCACGAGGACCAACGGCTGGGGCTTCAAGCAGGGCACCTCGATGTCCTCGCCGCACGCCGCCGGCGTGGCCGCCCTGGCCGTCTCGGCCCACCCGGGCATGACGTCCAGTCAGCTGTCGGCCTTCCTGGGCAACACCGCCGAGGCGATTTCCTGCCCCGGTGGCGTCTACAACCCGGTGCCGCTGATCGCGGCCGGCCCGAACGCCTACGACGCGACCTGCTCCGGCGGCGCGCGCAACGGCTTCTACGGCGCCGGCATGGTCAACGCGTACAACGTGGTGAAGTAACAGCACGGCACGACCCGTGGTGGGGCCCGGCGGTGATCCGCCGGGCCCCACCCGTTTTCGCTGCTACGGCAGGGGTACGGAGGGAGGCGTCAGCCGAGCCCAGCGAGGAGGTCAACGGTGTCTACCGATGCCATCGTCCTGTTGAAAGAGGACCACAAGGAGATGCGTCGCCTGTTCAAGGCCTTCCAGGAGGCCGAGGAAGGTCCGGCGGCGCGCCGGCAGAAGCTGGTGAACGAGATCCTGGAGGCCCTCACGGTCCACACCTACCTGGAGAACGAGGTGATGTACCCCGAGGTCCGCAAGCTCCTGCCCGACCTGGAGGACGACATCCTCGAGTCGTACGAGGAGCACCACGTCGCCGACGTGCTCTGCGCCGAACTGTTCGCCATGGACGCCACCGACGAACGCTTCACCGCCAAGACCACGGTGCTGATCGAGAACGTGCTGCACCACGTCGAGGAGGAGGAGCAGGAGTGGTTCCCGAAGGTCCGCGAGGCGCTCGGCCGCAAGCAGCTCCAGGAGATCGGCGAACGGATGATCGAGCTGCGCGCGGACGCGCCGCGCAAGCCGACCGACCCCAAGGCGATCAAGAAGTCGCTGGACGCCGTGGCGGCCTGAGCGGACGGGTTCCGGGCCCCGGCACGCCGGGGCCCGGCGTCACGCCGGGGGCGCGGGCAGGATCCGCCGCAACGCCGGGGGCGCGGACCGGGGCTGCCACTCCCGCGGGTAGCCCACCGAGACCTCCTCGAACCGCACCCCGTCGTGCCAGGTCGTCCGGGGAATGTGCAGGTGGCCGTAGACCACCGCGGCGGCGTCGAAGCGCAGGTGCCAGTCGGCGGTGGACTCCGTCCCGCACCACTGGGCGAAGATCGGATAGCGCAGGACGCGGGTCGGCTCGCGCAGCAGGGGCCAGTGGTTGACCAGCACGGTCGGCATGCCGGGCTCCCGCTCGGCGAGGCGCCGCGCGGTCTCGGCGACCCGGGCGGCGCACCACGCCGACCGGCTCGGGTACGGGTCGGGGTGCAGCAGGAACTCGTCGGTGCAGACGACCCCCACCCGGTACGCCTCCTCCAGCGCCGCCTCGGGGGTGTCGAACCCGTCCGGGCGCCAGCTGTGGTCGTAGAGCAGGAACAGCGGCGCCACCAGCACCGGGCCGCCCTCGCCCCGCCACACCGGGTACGGGTCCTCCGGGGTCAGCACGCCCAGCCGTCGACAGGCGTCGACCAGGTACGCGTAGCGGGCGGCACCGCGCAACGCCACCGGATCGGCCGGTGGGGTCCACAGCTCGTGGTTCCCGGGCACCCAGATCACCCGGGCGAACCGGCTGCTGAGCAGCTCAAGCGCCCACTCGACGTGGGCAACGGTGTCGCCCACGTCCCCGGCGACCAGCAGCCAGTCCCGCGGCGACCCGGGGTGCAGCCCCTCGAGGACCGCCCGGTTGTCCCGGTGCCCGACGTGCAGGTCACTGATGGCGAGCAGGCTGCCGCCCTCGCCGTCCTCCCCCGCCATGCCGCTGATCCTAGGCAGTGGCGGGCCGGCCCGCGACGCCCGTACCGGCCACACCGCCCGGCGGGGCGGCCGGGGCCGGCGACCCGGTAGGATCGGCACGGGCCGTGACTGGCGCGTAGGGATGGAGCACCATCGGGAAGCGGTCCCGTCATGAGGACGCATGCCGAGCGCCTGGGCCTTCCGTACGTCACTGGAGGTCGCATGTCGCCGCTGAACGCCGAATCCACCGCCTTCCGCAGCGCCCTCGAGGTGATCCGCGCCGTCGAGCCACGGGTCGCCGACGCCATCGGCGCGGAGCTCGCCGACCAGCGCGAGTCGCTCAAGCTCATCGCCAGCGAGAACTACGCCTCCCCCGCCACCCTGCTGGCCATGGGCAACTGGTTCAGCGACAAGTACGCCGAGGGCACCGTCGGCCGCCGCTTCTACGCGGGCTGTCAGAACGTCGACACGGTCGAGGCGCTCGCCGCCGAGCACGCCCGGGAGTTGTTCGGCGCCGCCCACGCGTACGTGCAGCCGCACTCCGGCATCGACGCCAACCTCGTCGCCTTCTGGGCGATCCTGGCCGACCGGGTGGAGTCCCCCGCGCTGAGGAAGGCGCAGGTGCGGCAGGTCAACGACCTGACCGAGGCGGACTGGTTCGCGCTGCGCCGGGAGCTGGGCAACCAGCGGATGCTCGGCATGTCGCTGGACGCCGGCGGCCACCTCACCCACGGTTTCCGGCCGAACATCTCCGGCAAGATGTTCGACCAGCGCAGCTACGGCACCGACCCGGTCACCGGCCTCGTCGACTACGACAAGGTCGCCGGGGCGGCCCGCGAGTTCAAGCCGCTGATCCTGGTGGCGGGCTACTCGGCGTACCCGCGGAAGGTCAACTTCCGGATCATGCGGGAGATCGCCGACTCGGTCGGCGCCACCTTCATGGTCGACATGGCGCACTTCGCCGGGCTGGTCGCCGGCAAGGTCTTCACCGGCGACTTCGACCCGGTGCCGCACGCGCACATCGTCACCACGACCACGCACAAGTCGCTGCGCGGGCCGCGCGGCGGCATGGTGCTCTGCCAGCCCGAGCTGGCCGACCAGGTCGACCGGGGCTGCCCGATGGTGCTCGGCGGCCCGCTGCCGCACGTGATGGCCGCCAAGGCCGTCGCCCTCGCCGAGGCGCGGCGTCCCGACTTCGCCGACTACGCCCAGCGGATCGTCGACAACGCCCAGGCCCTCGCCGAGGGGCTGCTGCGCCGGGGCGGCAAGCTGGTCACCGGCGGCACCGACAACCACCTGGTGCTGATCGACGTCTCCGGTTACGGGCTGACCGGCCGGCAGGCCGAGCAGGCGCTGCTCGACTCCGGCATCGTCACCAACCGCAACTCGGTGCCGCAGGACCCGAACGGCGCCTGGTACACCTCCGGCATCCGGATCGGCACCCCGGCGCTGACCACCCGGGGGCTGGGCGCCGCGCAGATGGACGAGACGGCCGAGCTGATCCACACCGTGCTCAGCCAGACCAGGCCGGGCGCGAACCCGGACGGCACGCCGTCGAAGGCCAAGTACGTCCTCGACGCCGCCGTCGCGGAGCGGATCAGCAAGCAGGCCAGCGACCTGCTGACCGGCTTCCCGCTCTATCCGGCCGTCGACCTCGGCTGAACCGCGCCACCCCGACGCCCCCGCCCGGCCCCGCCGCGCGGGGGCGTCGCATTCCGGCCGGCCCCATTCGGGCGCTGGTGGTCCGGTCAGTGCGCGCGGTGGCGCAGGGCGCGGAGGCGGTGCAGGACGTCGGTGCCGCCCCGGCCGAAGTGGTCGTGCAGGGTCCGGTACTCGGCGTACAACTCGTCGTAGGCGGCCGCCCGGGCGGGGTCGGGGCGCCAGGTCTCGCGCCGGGCGGCACCCATCGCCGCCGAGGCGGCCGGCACGTCCGGGTACGCCCCGGCGGCGGCCGCCGCGTGGATGGCCGCGCCCAGCGCCGCCGGGTGCTCGGCGTCGAGCACGTGCAGGGGCCGGCCGAGCACGTCGGCGTAGATCCGCAGCAGCAGCCGGTTGCGGGTCAGCCCGCCGGCGACGGTCAGCTCGTCGACGGCGACCCCGGCGGCGGTGAACGCGTCGACCACGGTCCGGGCGCCGAAGGCGGTGGACTCCAGCAGCGCCCGCCAGATCTCCTCCGGCCGGGTGGCCAGGGTCAGCCCGACCAGCACGCCGCTGAGCTCGTGGTCCATCAGCACCGAGCGGTTGCCGCTGTGCCAGTCCAGGGCCAGCAGGCCGTGGCCGCCCACCGGCTGGTCGGCGGCGAGGGCGTCCAGCAGCTCGTACGGGCTCAGGCCCCGGCGGCGCGCCTCGTCGGCGAAGCCGGCCGGCAGGGCGTTGGCGGCGTACCAGGCGAAGATGTCGCCGACCCCGCTCTGCCCGGCCTCGTAGCCCCAGGCACCGGCGGTGACGCCCCCGTCGACCACGCCGCAGACGCCGGGCACCTCGCGGTACGCGGCCGCGTTCATGATCAGACAGGTGGAGGTGCCGAGCACCGCGAGCATCCGGCCGGGCTCGACCGAGCGGGCCGCCGCGGCGGTCACGTGCGCGTCGATGGCCCCGACGGCGACGGCGGTGCCCGCCGGCAGCCCGGTCCACCGGGCCGCCTCGGCGGTCAGCCCGCCGGCCCGGGCGCCCAGCGGCGCGAGCGGGCCGTCGACGCGGGGCAGCAGCCCGTCGAGGCGGGGGTGCAGGGCGCGCAGGAACTCCGCCGACGGGTACCGCCCGTCCTGCCGCAGCCCCTTGTAGCCGGCGGCGGAGACGTTGCGGGTCTCCCGGCCGCAGAGCTGCCAGACCAGCCAGTCCGTGGTCTCGACGAAGCGTTCCGCCCGATCGAAGACCTCCGGGTCCTCCTCCAGCACCTGCAGTACCTTGGCGAGCTGCCACTCGGCGGAGACCCGGCCGCCGTAGCGGGGCAGCCAGCTCTCGCCGCGCGCGGCGGCCACGTCGTTGATCCGGGCGGCCTGCCGCTGGGCCGCGTGGTGCTTCCACAGCTTCGGGTACGCGTGCGCCCGGCCGGCCAGCTCGGGCAGCTCGCAGAGCGGGGTGCCGTCGGCGCGGGTGGGCAGCATCGTGCAGGAGGTGGCGTCGACGCCGATGCCGAGCACGTCCCCGGGGCGGACCCCGGCGGCGCGCAGCGCGGCCGGCACCGCGACGCGGAACACCTCGCGGTGGTCGTCGGGGTGCTGCAACGCCCAGTCCGGCGGCAGCGGCGTCCCGTCGGGCAGCCGCTCGGTGATCACCCCGTGCCGGTACGCGTGCACGGCCTCGCCCCGCACGCTGCCGTCAGCGACGTCGACCACCACGGCCCGGCCGGAGAGGGTGCCGAAGTCGACTCCGACGACGTACCGGGGTGGGCTGGCTGCCGGTTGCGCCACCGCTGCTCCTCCCGCCACGACGCGCCGGCGCCCGGGGTGGGCGGCCGGTCAGCGACGGCGGCAGGAAACGCTAGCAACAACCGTGACGGTGGATGCGGTGCCGGGCGGGACCGGCCGACGATGGACTCCTGGGCCGGCAGGCTCAGCCGACGGGGCGCTTCAGGTGGTAGCGGTGCACCTCGGTGCTGCCCTGGACGTTGTTCACGTCCTCGGCGGCCGAGACCAGCTCCCAGCCCTCCCGGCCGGCCCGGTTGAGGTGCGCGATCGCCGTGTCGCCGTACGCGGTGATGTCCCGGCGCGACCCGTCCGGGCCGTACCAGGTGAAACTGACATGAAAGTTGCGGCCCTGCCCCTGATAACGGCGGACCAGCAACGCGTACTCCCAGGCGACCATGGTGTCCATTATGAGTGTCCACGCTGGACGACAAAACACGGGCAGTCGCGGATTGCCGTGTGGTGAACGCGGTGTGTCATCCCACGGCGGTCGCCCGGCGGGCCGTCTCGTCGGTGACCAGGGCGGCAAGCCGGTCCAGCCCCAGGTCGATCTGCTCGGGGGTGACCGCGCTGACCGACAGCCGCAGCGCGTCCACCGGGGCGGTGTCGTCGTAGAAGTGCGCCATCGGCGTCCAGAGCAGCCCGTACTCGCGGGCGGAACGGTGCAGCAGCGCGTCGTCGACCGCGAACGGCACGGTGACCACGACGAAGAACCCGCCGGTCGGGACGTTCCAGCGCACCGGGGACGTGCCCGCCGGGAACCGCCGGGCCAGCCCGTCGACCAGGTGACGCAGGTTGCGGGTGTACGCGGCCCGTTCCCGGGCGGTGGCCGCCACGAGGCTGCACCCGTGCTCCAGCAGCGCGCCCCCGACCACGGCCTGGGCGAGCGGCGAGGTGTTCACCGTGACCATGCTCTTGATCTTCGCGAGCTGGTCGGCGAGCAGGCCCACCGCGCCGTCGGGACCGCCCACGCGCTGGTCGGCGACCACGTATCCGACCCGGGCGCCGGGCAGCACCGTCTTGGCGAACGAGCCCAGGTAGACCACCCGCCGGGCGGTGTCCAGCGCCTTGAGCGTGGGCAGCCGACCGGCGTCACCGGCGGGGAAGAGCCCGTACGGGTTGTCCTCCAGCAGCAGCAGGTCCTCCTCGGCGGCCAGGTCGAGCAGCCGCCGCCGGTCCGGCAGGCCGAGGCTGACGCCGGACGGGTTGGCGAAGTCGGGCATCACGTAGCAGGCGCGCGGGCGCAACCCCGCCGCCCGGGCCCGGCGCACCTGGCCGCGCAGGTCGGGCAGGTCGACCCCGGTCGGGCCGGCGGCCACCGGCCACACCGGCAGGTCCAGCAACCGGGCCGCCCCGGTCAGCCCCACGTACGTCGGGGCGACGGCGAGCAGCACGTCACGCGGATCGGCCCGCAGCGCCCGCAGCACCAGGAACATCGCCTCCTGGCAGCCGACGGTCACCACGACCGCCTCCGGGTCGACCGTCATCTGCTCGTCGACGGCGAGGTGGCGGGCGACGAGGTGATGCACGACGCCCTTGGTGCGGCCGTACTGGAACAGGGTCCGGTGCACCTGCGCGGGGCTCTGGCCGAGGTCGTCGACCAGGTGCCGGCGGAACGTCTCCAGGTGCCGGTGCGGCGCCGCGACGTCGAAGAACTCCTCGTACGGCCGGCCGGCCGCCAGCGACACCGCGTCGGGGTAGTGCTGGGCCACCTCGTTGAGGAAGTTCATCGAGTTCAGCGCCGGGTCGTCGACCGCCGGATGCAGGTCGGCGACGTGCAGGTCCACCGCCTCGGCCACCGCTCAGCCCGCCGTCAGCACGCGCAGCTCGCGGGCCTCCTCGGGGCGGGCGCAGCCGGCCAGCGCCAGGGCGTCGCGGAACTCCCCGGCCAGCAGCGCCAGCGCCGCGCGCGCCCCGGCCCCGCCGCCGGCGGCGAGCGCCCACAGCATCGGCCGGCCGACCAGCACCCCGCGCGCGCCGAGGGCGAGCGCCCGCAGCACGTCGACGCCGCCGCGCACGCCGCTGTCCAGCAGCACCTCGCACCGGTCGGCCACCGCCGCCACCACCTCCGGTAGCACGGTGGCGGTGGCCGGCGCGCCGTCGAGCTGCCGGCCGCCGTGGTTGGAGACCACCACCGCGTCCGCGCCCGCGGCCACCGCGAGTTCCGCGTCACGCGGGTCGAGGATGCCCTTCACCACCAGCGGCAACGCCGTCCGGCCCCGCAGCCAGTCCAGGTCCGCCCAGGTCAGCGCCGGCGCGAACACCTCTCCGGTGTGCGCCGCGACGGCCGAGACACCCGGCGTGGCGACGTGTGCGAGCGCGTCCCGCCCGGCCGGCAGGTTCGCGGCGACCACGTGCGGCGGGATGGCGAACGTGTTGCGTACGTCGCGCAGCCGCCGCCCGAGGATCGGCACGTCGACGGTGACGGTCAGCGCGCTGCACCCGGCCGCGTGTGCCCGGTCCAGCAGGTCCTCGACGAGGGCCCGGTCCCGCAGCCAGTAGAGCTGGAACCAGACCGTCCCGCCGGCCGCCGCGATCTCCTCGATCGGCACGCTACTCAGCGTGCTGGCGACGTACGGCACGCCGGCCGCCCCGGCCGCCGCCGCGAGCGCCGGCTCGCCGTCGGGGTGCACCAATCGCTGGTACGCCATCGGCGCCACCGCCACCGGCATGGCGCAGGCGGTGCCGAGCAGCCGCGTCCCGGTGTCCGGGGCGGGTACGCCGCGCAGCACCCGGGGCAGCACGGCGACCCGGTCCAGGGCCCGCCGGTTCGCGGCGAGGGTCGTCTCCGTGCCACTGCCGCCGTCGACGAAGTCCCACACGTCGGCGGGGAGCACCGCCCGGGCGGTCGCGGCGAAGTCGGCCAGCGAGGCGGGCGCGGGCGGCTCGCCCGGCTCGGCCGGCGGTCCCGGCCCGTCGGCGGGCGGGCCGAAACGTTCGCGGAGGAACGCGGCGGCCTGGTCCTGGGCGCGTCGGCCGTCGTCGAACGCGCCGGGCATGGCGAAGAAGCCGTGGACCATGCCGGCGTACCGGGTGTGGACGGTCGGCACCCCGGCGGCGCGCAGCCGGTCGGCGTACCGCTCCCCCTCCCCGCACAGCGGGTCGTGCTCGGCGGTGATCACCAGCGCCGGGGGCAGGCCGGTCAGGTCGTCGGCGAGCAGCGGCGACGCCAGCGGGTGCCGGGCGTCGGCGGCGTCGGCGAGGTAGTGGCCCCGGTACCAGGCGACCGAGCGGCGGTTGAACAGCAGCGGGTCCTCGCCGGTGCCGTCGGGTGCGGCGGTCTGGTCGGTGTTCGGGTACACCAGCAGTTGGGCGGCGAGGCGGGGCCCGCCGCGCTCCCGCGCCAGCAGGGTGACGGCGGCGGCGAGGTTGCCCCCGGCGCTGTCCCCGCCGACGGCCACCCGCTCGGGGTCGACGCCGAACTCCTCCGGGTGCTCGACGATCCAGCGGGTGGCCGCGTGGCAGTCGTGCACGGCCGCCGGGAAGCGGTGCTCCGGGGCCAGCCGGTACCCGACGGTGACCACCTGGCAGGGCACCGCGTTGGCCAGCCGCCGGCAGATGCCGTCGGCCGTGTCGACGCTGCCCAGCGTCCAGCCGCCGCCGAAGAAGTAGACCAGGGTGGGCAGCGGTCCGTGTCCCGCCGGCCGGTGGATCCGCACCGGCAGGTCCCCGGCGGGGCCGGGCACGCACGTGTCGCGTACCTCGTGCACCGGCTCGACCGCGCCGCCGCCGGCGCGGATCGCGGCGAGGTCGGCGGCGCGGGCCTCGGCCAGGGTCTGGGTGTACAGCGGCGGGGTGCCGGCCGCCTCACGGGCGGCCCGGTACGCCGCCACCTGCGGGTGCACGCTCATGCTGCTGGCCTTTCGTTCGCGACTGCGGGGCTCGCAAGCTCACTCCTCGCGCTCACAAGGCTGGCCTTTCGCTCGCGACTGCGGGGCTCGCAAGCTCACTCCTCGCGCTCACAAGGCTGGCCTTTCGTTCACGACTGCGGGGCTCGCAAGCTCACTCCTCGCGCTCACAAGGCTGGCCTTTCGCTCGCGACTGCGGGGCTCGCAAGCTCACTCCTCGCGCTCACGCGGTTCCTCCTCGGGTGTGGACCAGCAGCTTGTCGACGCCCCGCAGGAACGGCTGCCGCTGAAGACCGGCGGCGCGGGCGGCGGAGTTCGCCCGCCGCCCGCGGCGGTGTCACAGGCCGAGCAGGCGCAGCGGCACGGCGTCGGCCAACGCCTGGTTGCCGGCGTCGTTGGGGTGGATGTGGTCCCCCGAGTCGTACGCGGGCAGCAGCCGGCTCGGCTGCGCCGGATCCCGCAGCACCCGGTCGAAGTCGAGCAGCCCGTCGAACTCGCCGCTGGCGCGCAGGTACGCGTTCACCGCCTGCCGGGTGGCCTCCTTCTCGGGCGTCCACACCCCCGGGTTGCCGTGCCCCTCGTACGGGGTCAGCGTCGTCACCAGGCTGCGCAGACCGCGCGCCTTCACCTGCTGGTTGATCTGCCGCAGCGAGGCGATGATCTGCTCGGCGGAGTCGCCCGACATCCAGATGTCGTTGATGCCGAGTCCGGTGATCACCGTACGGGCGTCGGTCTGCGCGAAGACGTCCTCGTCGAGCCGGGCGAGGGCGTTGGGCCCCAGCTCGTGGTAGCCGGGGAAGCCGCCCGCGCCGGGCTCGGTCCCCTCGTGGTTGAGCCGGTTGCCGGCGAGGCTGAGGTTGAGCACGCCCGGGGTGCGGACGTCCGGGCGGGCGTCGACGAGGCGGTCGGCGAGCAGGTCCGGCCAGCGCTTGTTGGCGTTGACGGTGCTGCCGTTGCCGTCGGCGATGGAGTCGCCGAGGACCACCACCGAGCCGGGGCTGTGCCGCCGCTGCACGTCGATGCCGGACAGGAAGAACCAGCAGCAGTTGGGTCGGATCGTGAAGCCCGCGCCGCCGGCCGCGGACGTCAGGTCGGTGGCCCCGATGTAGGTGGTCTGCCGGGACTGGCCGTGGAAGGTCACCGGCCCGGTGGGGGTCGGGAAGTGCACCGTCAGCACCAGGTCCTGCTGGTCGCCGACGGGCAGCGCGACCGGGTCGCTGACCAGCTCGGCGCCCCGGTTCATGGTGGCCGAGGTGGCGCCGCCGAAGGTCAGCACCCGCAGGGTCGAGGTGTCGATGTCGGACAGGTCGTCGGGGGTCGCGGTGTTCGGCTTGGCCACGGTCGCGCGGCCGACCCGGACGGCCTGCTCGCCGTAGGAGTTGCTCAGCCGCACCCGGAACTGCGGCCCGCCGACGGTGGTGTGCACGACCATCCGTACGCTCTGGTCGTTCAGTCCGGTGTTGGTCAGGCCGGTCGCGTTTCCCCTGGTGACCGCCGCCGCCCAACTGCCCGCCCAGACCGTGCGCTGGCGGGCCGACTCGGCGTCCGACGGGCCGGCGCTCGCCACCATCGCCGGGGTGCCGGCGACGAGCAACGTGGCGGCGGACGCGATGACATGCCATCTCTTCGGGGTCGACATGGAACCTCCATCGTTGGCAGCCCAGGGCCGTCCGCTGACGGCACCGCCTGGACGATGGTCCAGAAACCTAGCCGTCCCTTTTCGCGACCGTCAATCAACCTGATCGACGTGATCAAATGTCCACCGGTCCGCCCCGACCGACGTTCAGGCCCTGTCCGGTGACGGTCGGTGGTGCCTACGCTCACCCACAGCGGCGGCGCGGTCGTGCGAGGCGTCCGCCGTGCCGTCTCCCGGGTCGCCGGGACGGCCGGCCTCTCCGCCGATGGGAGGATGTCGGATGACCGACCGACCGGAACACCGCACCGGCTACGTGCACCACGCGCTGGAGCTGTTCGAAGGCTTCGGCGACCGGGATGCGCTGGTCGGCGGCGGGCGCCGGCTCAGCTACACCGACGTCGCCGCGCGGGTGCGCGGGCTCGCCGCGGCCCTGCGCCGGCACGGCGTACGGCCGGGGGACGCGGTGCTGCTCGCGCTCGGCAACCCGGTGGAGGGGCCGCTGGTGCAGCTCGCCCTGCACCTGCTGGGCTGCCGGACGATGTGGATCGCCCCGGTCACCTCCCGCCGGGAGGTGGCCGAGTTCGTCCGGCTGGCCCGCCCTGACGCGTTCGTCTACGACGCCCGTGACCCGGCCAGCCTGGGCCCGGAGCTGGCCGCCGGGCTGCCCGGCGTACCCGTGCTCTGCCTCGGCCCGGGCGGCGCGGGCCCGGACCTCGTCGCCGATGCCGACTGCACCGGGGCGGGCCAGACCGCCCCGGACGACCCTCTCGCCGACGTGCCGGTGCCGGAGTCGTTCCTCCAGACCAGCGGCACCACCGGCACCCCGAAGCTGGTGCACCACCGGGAGAGCTTCTACGCGCAGATCCTCGCCCTGGCCGCCGACTTCCGGGCCGCCGGGTACCCCCTGCTGCGGCACCTGTCGCACTCGCCGATGTGGCTGGCCAGCGGCCAGATCACCACCCTGTTCAACCTGTTCACGGGCGGGGTGCTGTTCCCCCGCGACGGCTGGGACCCGGCCGGGTTCATCGACACCGTCGGGCGGGAGCGGATCAACTCCACCTTCGTCACCCCGCCGATGCTCTACGAGGTGCTCGACCATCCGGCGCTGGACGGCGCGGACTTCTCCGCCATGTTCATGTTCAACGTGGGCGCCGGGCCCGCCGCGCCCGCCCGGTTGCGCCAGGCGATCGCCCGCTTCGGCCCGGTGCTGCGCATCGTGTACGGCCTCAGCGAGGCGGTCGTGGTCACCGCCCTGCCCGGGCTGACCGACGACCCGGCGCACCCGCAGCGGCTGCTTTCCTGCGGGCGGCCCTACGGCGACGTGCGGGTGCAGATCCGCGCCGGGGACGGCACGGTGCTGCCGCCCGGCGAGAACGGCGAGGTGTGGGTGCACACCGACCTGCGCTTCGCCGGCTACCACGGCCAACCGGAGCTGACCGCCGAGACGCTCGTCGACGGCTGGGTGCGCACCCGCGACGTCGGGCACGTCGACGCCGACGGCTACCTCTACCTGGTCGACCGGCTCGCCGACCGGATCCTCACCCGCAGGCGGAGCTGGCCGATCTACTCCCGCCCGATCGAGGACGTCCTGGCCGGGCACCCGCAGGTACGGGCCGCCGCGGTGATCGGCGTGCCCGACGACACGGCCGGCGAGCTGCCGTACGCCTTCGTGGTGCCGGCGCCCGGCGCGACGGTGACCGCCGGGGAGCTGATCGACCTGGTGACCGCCGAGCTGAGCGACACCTGGGCGCCGGGCGGGATCGAGTTCGTGGACCGGTTGCCGCTCAACCGCTCCGCCAAGGTGGACAAGCGCGCGCTGCGGGCCCGGTACGCCGCGGACCATCCGACGGCCGTCGCGCACCCGGAGGCGTCGATCGGCAGCCTGGCGTGACCCCCCGGCGGGAACTGACCGTCCTGGTCGCCGCCGACCTGATCTCCAACCTGGGCAGCCGCGTCTCGGTGGTGGCCATTCCGTGGCTGGTGCTGGAGACCACCGGCAGCCCGGCGAAGATGGGCGTGGTGGCCGCCGCCGAGACGCTGCCCTACCTGCTCTCCAGTGCCCTGGGCACGCCCTGGGCGGACCGGATCGGGCTGCGCCGCACCTCGATCCTGGCCGACGTGGGCAGCGCCGGCCTGATGGTGGCGGTCGCCCTCACCCCGTGGCTCGGGTTCGGCGCGCTGGTCGCGCTGGTCGCCGTGGTGGGCGCGCTGCGGGGCGTCGGCGACCGGGTCAAGAACGTGATGTTCCGCCCGGCCGCCGAGGCCGCCGGGGTGCGGTTGATCCGGCTGACCGCCGTCCACGACGGGCTCGGCCGGCTGGTCACCCTGCTGGGCGCGGGGCTGGGCGGGCTGCTCGTCTGGTGGTTCGGGGTGACGCAGGCGATCCTCATCGACGCCGCCACCTTCGCCTGCTGCGCCCTGCTGGTCGGCCTCCTGGTCCGCCCGCCGGCCGCCCCGGCCACGCCGGCCCAACCGGAGGGCTACCTGCGCGCGCTCGCCGCCGGGTTCCGTCACCTGGGCCGCGACCGGATGCTGCTCACCATGCTGCTGGTCGTCTCGGCGCTGAACATGGCGGTCAACGCGAGCGTCGCGGTCTACATCCCGCTCTGGGTGGCCGACGTGTTGCGCGGCCCCGCCGGGCTGGGCCTGGTGCTCGGGGCGTTCTCGGCGGGCGCGCTGGTGGGGAACCTGCTGTTCACCGCGTACGGGCCCCGGCTGCCCCGGTATCTCACCTTCGTGGTCGGGGCGGCGGTCGGCGGCGCGCCCCGGCTGCTGGTCCTGGCGCTGAGCGAGGAACTGGCGGTGGTGCTGGCGGTCACGTTCGCGTCCGGCATCGGCATCGCGGCGGTCAACCCGCTGCTCGGGGTCGCGATCTACGAGCGGGTGCCGGCCGAGTTGCAGACCCGGGTGATCGGGCTGGCCGGGTCGCTGGCGTTCGCGGGCCTGCCGCTGGGCGCGTTGCTGGGTGGCTGGTCGGCGACCGCGCTCGGTCTGGTCCCCGCCCTGCTGGCCATGACGGCGTTCTGCCTCGCCGTCACCCTGCCGCCGCTGCTGCCCGGGCTGCGCCCGCACTCGGCTGCCGCACCCGCTGGGCGGGAACCGCGTGTCGTGGGTCGGGCGTAGGGTCGGGCGCCTCGCGGCGGCCCACCGAACCGGCCGGCGGGCGTAGGCCGGCGGCCCACAGCATTCCGCGCGCGCCTCCTCAGCCGCTCGCGGTGAAACAGCGTCGAGCTGACACTGGTCGCAGGGCGATCGCATCCCTGCCGCTCGACCGGACGAAACGTCGTTCACGCGCACTCCGTGGTTTCTGGCGTACCCGCGAGGGCCGCAGCCTGCGGTGGTCGACCTCGGTCAGCGTGCGGTTGTGGTGCAAGGGGCGGCGTCATCTCGCCGGTTGGCGACACCGCTGCCGTATTTCGCTCGGCCTTGCGCCGCTTCATGGGGCGGTGGGCGGCGCCGACTGCGGAAGCCAGACAGATCGCGGCGGCGGCGATGAGCGTCAGGCGGTCGCCGAGGTGGACGGTGGCGGCGCCGAGCGGGATTGCCAGCGCGAGAGGGCCGAACATCACGGTGTTCGCGGTGCCGGACACTCGGCCGAGCATCGCTGTCGGCGTGTGCGTCTGCACTGCGCTCACCGCGGCGACCAGCGCCCAGGGCAGGCCGATGCCAGCGATGACGGAGGCGGCAACCGTGCCGGGCCACCAGGGCAGGCAGCGCACCAGGCAACTGACGGCGAAGAGCGTCGTGCCGGCGACGCCCACGGTGGCCGGGCTCCACCGGGCGATGAGCCGGCCGACGACGAGGCCGCCGACGACAGACCCGGCCCCCTGCGCGCTGAGCAGCACGCCGAGGAACGTGGCCGGTAGGCGCAGATCCGTGGTGACGATCGCGTAGTTGGCGGCGGTCGTGAATCCGGACATGGCGATCGACACGGCGGCGAGCACGACGGTGACGCGCGTCGCCTGCTGTGCGAACAGGACGGTGAGCCCCGCGCGCAGGCCGCGGGGCCGAGCGGTTGGCGGGAAGGAGGGCATCCGCTTCAGCCGCACGGCCGCGTACAGGGTGGCGACCAAGACCGGCATCGCCGCGCTGAGCAGGACGACAGCGTGACCCCCGCGCCACGCGTAGAGGCCTGCGCCGGCCATGGGCGCCACGACCTTCATGCCCTCCTGGGCACTCGAACGCCAGCCGTTGACGTCTCCGAGTTCCGTGGGCGACAGCGCGGAGGGCAGCAGCGCCGTCTCGCCCGCGTCGATCAGCACGTAGCTGACACCGTAGGCGCAGGACACCAGGAAGATGAGCCACGTCTGGCCTGGCCCCCGCACCGCGAGGAGACTGAGCAGGACGGCGGACAGTGCGAGGTTGACTGCCATGACCAACGACCGCCTCGACGCCCGGTCGAGCGGGCCTCCCAGCCAGAAGCCGCCGAGAACTGGGGCATACACGCAGAGCCCGGTGAGGGCCGCGAGGCTGGTGGAACCTGTGAGGTCCAGGATCCAGATCCCGGCCACCAGTGACATGGCGCTGCTGCCGAAGCCCGACAGCAGCGAGATCGCTGTGAACAGCACGGCGTTGCGGCGCACGAGTCCTCCACGGTTGAGCCGTAGCGACTCAGATCCTCAACCTTGAGCGGAGGTCAGGCAATATCGCCAGAGTCTGTCAATGTGCCGTTGACAGAAGGTCTTCCAACCTCGTCGCGGCAGCCCGCGCCAGCGCTGGCAACCGTTCACCTCCCGCCTCAGCCAGGTCGACCGCGAGGAGCGACGCCAGCGCGTACAGCGAGCCCGGATCGGCGTCGCGGGCCACTTCCGCGGTCTTCCTCACGAGAGCCGCACGGCGGAACCGCTCATCCCACCGCCTGTCCGCGTCGATCCACCGTTGGAGGTCGGCGACCGCACTCCGGATCGCCGCGATCCGTGTCGAGTACCCGAGATCCCGTTCTTGCCGCCACGACCGTCGCGCCGCCACCAGGCGCTGCCGGCGCTGCTCCGCGGCCTGCCGACTGCTGAGACCGAGAGCGGCAGCGATCTGAGCCCACGTCGCACCCAGGTGACGTGCGCGGTCGATCAGTTCCAGCTCCCGCTCATCCAGCCGCGCGCGATCGACTGCGATATCGGACAACTGGCTCAGCTCGGGCGTCATCTGTCAACGCTACATTGACAATCTGATGACGCGTCACCGGGCGGGGCGGCTCAGGTACGGCCGGTGGCGGCGGGGACGACCTGCTCCCGGCCGCAGTTCGGGCAGCGCACCTGGGTTCCGGCGGTCGCACCCCGCAGCCGCAGCCGCTTGCCGCAGCCGCACCCGAGCAGCCGCTCGGGTGCGGCGGCCCGCAGGTAGTCCGCGCGGTCCCGCCGGGGCCAGCGTCCCCCGCACCGGTGGCACCGCTTCGGCGGATAGCTGTGGAACCACGCAAGCCCGAACGCCCCCACGAGGGCCACGGCGGCCGGAACCAGCGGTCCCGTCAGTGCCACCAGCCCGGCGGGCAGACCGGCGAGCCCGTCCTCGGCGACCCGGTGGGCCGCCACCAGCACGGCCGCCGGCAGCCCCAGGAAGGCGAACGTGAAACCGAGCGCGAACGTGCAGAGGCTCAGCAAAAACACCACCTGCATACCGGCAGGCGCCCAGCGGGCCACGCCGTAGCCGCCGCAGCGCGGGCAGTTCGGTGGGGCGGCGTGCGGCACCGACCGCAGCAGCGGCGGCGCGATCCGCCCGACGACCTGCTGGAGGAGGAACTCGACCAGTTTCGTGGCGACGGCCTGGACCAGCGCGTTCAGCATCTCTGCCTCCTCCGGGGCGGCGTCGCGGCCTCGGCGCCATCGTCCGGGCCCCGGGGCAGCCCGGCCGGGCCGCCGCGCCGACCCACCCGGCGGGAGACGACAACCCGACAGCACCGCCGTGGCGCCCGAGCCGAGGAGCACGAGCACCGACGGCGACGTCGCGTCGGCCGCGACGCCACCGAGCGCGATGGTGCCTGGTGCGACGAGGTGGACGGTGGTGCGGTTGATCGTCAGGTGCGCGTGAGGACGACGAGTTGCCGGGTCGCCCGGGTCATCGCGACATAGCGGTCCACGGCTCCTTCGACGCCCTCGCCGAACGCCTCCGGGTCGACGAGGACGACCAGGTCGAACTCGAGCCCCTTCGACAGCGCCGGGGTCAGCGACCGGACGCGGGTCGTCGCCCGGAAGGTGGGATCGCCGATGACGCAGGCGGTGCCGTCGGCGTGCGCGGCGAGCCAGGTGTCGAGGATCGCGCCCAGCTCCGCGGCGGATCCGCGTACGACGGGGGTGTCGCTGCTGCGGATGGAGGTCGGCACGTTGGCGTCCGGGAGCACGGCCCGGATGACCGGCTCGGCTTCCGTCATGACCTCTGCCGGCGTCCGGTAGTTGATGCTCAGGGCGGCCAGGTTGACCTGGTCGAACCCGATCCGTTCGAGCCGCTCCCGCCACGACTCCGTGAACCCGTGTCTGGCCTGGGCGCGGTCGCCGACGATGGTGAAGCTGCGGGACGGGCAGCGGAGCAGCAGCATCTGCCACTCGGCGTCGGTCAGTTCCTGAGCCTCGTCCACGACGATGTGCGCGAACGGGCCGGCCAGCAGGTCCGGGTCGGCGCTGGGCAGCACGCTCTCGTCGACCAGGGCGTCCTGGAAGTCCTCGCCGCGCAGCATCGTCACCAGGCCCATGCCGTACTCGTCGTCGACGGCCTCGATCAGGTCGTCGACGACCCTGGTCATCCGCTCCCGTTCGGCGGCGACGGCGACGTCGTGCCGGCGTTTGCGTCGTGCCGCCTCCGGGTCGCCGAGCCGTTGCCGGGCCGCGTCGAGCAGGGGCAGGTCGGACACCGTCCAGGCCTGGGCGTCCACGCGCTGCAACCGCTGGATGTCGCCGGGGCTGAGCCAGGGCGCGCACCTGCGCAGGTAGGCGGGCACCGACCACAGGTCTCCGACGAGGTCAGCCGCTTCGAGCAGCGGCCAGGCCCGGTTGAAGGCCGTGCGCAGCTCCGTGTTGCGCAACAGCGACCGGCGGAGCAGCTCGGCCGGTTCGTCGCCGTCGTGCCTGTCCATCAGGATCGTGAGCAGTTCCTCCCAGATCACCTCGCGTGCCTCGTTGTGCGGGGTGCCGGGTTCCACCGCGTCGAAGGCCTCGGCCCAGTCGTCGGCGCTCAGCCAGACGTCGGACTCGTCGGTGGTGAGCGTCATGCCCCTGGTCGGCGGCTCCTCGTAGAACCTGACGGCCGTCTCGACCGCCTTCACCATGGCGGCGGACGACTTCAGCAGGGCCACCTCCGGGTCGGTCTCGATCGCCGCCGCCGCTCCCTCGGCGACCAGGTCCCGCAGGGTGCAGGTCTGCACGCCCTCCTCGCCGAGGCTGGGCAGGACGTCGGCGACGTAGGCCAGGTACGGCTCGTGCGGCCCCACGAACAGCACCCCGCCCCGGCGGTGCCCGAGACGCGGGTCGGAATAGAGGAGGTACGCGGTGCGGTGCAAGGCGACGACGGTCTTGCCCGTACCCGGACCGCCGTCGACGACGAGCGCGCCGCGGGAACCGGCGCGGATGATCGCGTCCTGGTCGGCCTGGATGGTGCCGAGCACGTCCCGCATCCGGTTCGACCGGCTGCTGCCCAGGCTGGCGACGAAGGCGGACTGGTCGTCCAGCGCGGCGTGCCCCGCGAGCCCGTCCGGGGTGAACACCTCGTCCCAGTAGTCACTGATCCGGCCACGGGTCCAGCGGTACCTGCGGCGGCTCGCCAGACCCATCGGGTTGGCATGGGTCGCTCCGAAGAACGGCTCCGCCGCGGGGGAACGCCAGTCGAGCAGCAGCCGACGACCCGCGCCGTCGGTGAGGCCGAGTCGTCCGACGTACCCGGGCTCGGGGTCGTCCTCGCCGACCATGCGCCCCAGGCACAGGTCCAGACCGAAGCGACGCAGGGCGCGCAGGCGGGCGGTCAGCCGGCGGATCTCCATGTCCCGGTCCATCGCCGCCTGGCCGATGCCGCCGGGCGCCCGGCGCTCGGCGTCGAGGCGGTCGGACAGGTCGGCGATCGACTGTTCGAGGCTCTCCGCGATGGCCGCGAAATGCTGCTCGTCACCGGCGATCAAACTCGGGTCGGCCTTGGGAGAGAGGTGGTCCGGAAGATCGAACGCGCTGGTGGTCGGTGAATTCACCTCATCGGTTCCGTCCGAGGTTTCCGGTGACAACGAATACATTTCGCCACTTCCCATTCCGCATCGCCTGGCTTCGGCCGACGATTCTGCGGCATGCTCCGGGTCTTGCCACAAGACCCCGGGTGCGATATATGTTGAGAGTGGAAGGGGGCAGGGCCCTCTTCAATTCTCCGAATTTCCCTTTCTCGCCGATGCGCGGCAGGATCTTTCCCCGCCCCCGGACGTCGGCTAGCGTGCCAGCATGCCATCCACGTTTACCGAGGCGACGGACCCGTGGTGCCTGCGCGACGGGGAGAGCGCGGCGCTACTGCGCGACCATCCCTGGCGACGCTTCGTGGTGCTGGGCGACAGCGTGGCCGAGGGGCTCTGCGAGCCCGTCGACGGCTATCCCGACGTGCAGTGGGCCGACCGGATCGCCGCCGAGCTGCGGGCCGTCCGGCCGGAGCTGGCGTACCTCAATCTGGGCCTGCGGGGGCTGCGGGCGCACGAGGTGCGCGCCGCCCAGCTCGCCCCGGCGCTGGCCTTCCGCCCCGACCTGGCGCTGGTGGTCTGCGGCGGCAACGACGCCTTCGGGCGGGGGTACGACGCGGACGCGGTCGACGCGGAGCTGACCGCCATCATCGAGGCGCTACAGGCCACCGGCGCGGACGTGATCACCGTCGGCATGTTCGACGTCTCGCTGAGCCCGGCCGTGCCGGAGCGGCACCGTGCCGGCCTCGGGGAGCGGATGCGACGGCTCTCGGCGCACACCGGGGCCCTCGCGGAACGCCTCGACACCCTGCACGTGCGGCTCACCGACCATCCGCTCACCGCCGACGCGTCGATGTACAGCAGCGACGGCCGGCACGGCAGCGCCCGCAGCGACGCGGTCGCCGCCGCCGAGACCGTCCGCCGCCTCGGCGCCCACCTCGCGCCCTGACACCGCGACGGCCGACCGGTGACGCGGCTCAGCGGTGCTGGACCCACACGTTCGGCTCGGTGTAGGTGCCCCGGTCGAGATCGCGGTCCACGCGCAACAGGCTGAGGCCGTCGGGAATGACGTAGTCGCCGCTGTCGGGGAAGACCATGCCGGTCCACTGCTGCCACTCGGCGACGGTGCCGGTCATCGTCTGCGACCGGGGCGCCATGGCGATCAGCCGGGCGCCCAGCCGCCAGTGGGTGCGCAGCCAGGGATCGAGCGGGGAGTCGTCCTCCCGTTTCCAGGCGGCGAACCGTTCGATCGGGGTCAGCGGGTAACGCGCCTTGAGCGTGGGTCGCACCGGGGCGACGACACGCGACCAGCCGCGCTGCCCGGCCACCGACCGCAGCGCCGTGAGCAGGTCGCCGGCCAGGCCCTGGCCACGCAGGTCGGAGCGCACCTGGGCGGCCATCACCACGAGGGTGTCGGGCGCCTCGCCGTGGTCGTGGCCGGTGACCGCGCGGCGCAGGGAGTCGGTGTAGCCCTCGGGCAGGTGCGCCGGGTCGCCGTCCCAGCGGATCGGCACCGCCCAGCCCGCGGCGACCAGGTCGCCGTCGCCGTCGAGCAGCACGAGCTCCAGGTCGGCGAACACCTCCCGCACCCGGCCGAGGTGCCGGGCGGCCTGCCGGTCGGCGGTGATGAACGCCGGCCAGCCACCGGCAAACAACCGGTCCATCTGGTCACCCGGGCGTGGCCGCGCCCGCAGCGGCTCCACGACGGTACGCATGGCCGCCTTTCTACCAGGGCAGTCGCCGGCCGCACACGTCAATATGTCGGCCCGCCGATCGGCAGCCCGACGCTGCTCGCGTCGACGCGGAACCGTCGGCGGGCTGTCAGACGTCGGTGTGCCGCGAGCCGACCTGGGCGTGGTCGCGGTGGGTGAGGGCGACGAGGTCCGTTTCCAGCTGGTGGCGGTCGGCGTCGTCGAGGACGGCTCCCCACAGGGGTGCGGTGTTGCTGCCGTCGGCGGCGGCGATGACCATGCGGATGATCGCGGGTTCGAGGCCGTCGTCGAGGAGAGCCTCCCGCCATTGTTCCGCGTCCCGCTGTGCGAGCGCTTCCAGGCTGGGTTCGAACATGAGATGCGCAGCGAGGGCGATGTGGTCACGTAAGCCGGTGAGGTCATTGGCGTGGGCGAAACTCACGCGGATGTACGCCCTCGTGAGCCTGCCCGGCGTTCCCGCCTCCTCTTCGGCCGCGGCCCGTTCGACGTCGCGGCGGAACTGGCCCATCAGATCGCTGGCCAGACCGCTGAGGAGCTCTTCCTTGTTGGGGAAGTGGTAGAGCAGCCCGCCCTTGGACACGCCTGCCGCCTCGGCGATGTCCGCGACGGGCACCGCAGTGCCGTGCCTGCTGATGAGACGCGCGGCAGCGTCCAGAATGAGCCGTCGGGTTTCGGCTGCGCTGCGCCCAGCGGTCCGTGCCATGGTGACGTCCTTCCTCTTCCGGTACGAACCCGGGTGTCAGTGCTCCGCCGGCGCAGCGTCCCTGTTGTTCGGAATGAGGGTGAAGGCCACGATCGCGGCGATCACCATGACCGCGCTGGCGATCAGGGTAGTTGCCTGCATGGCGGACACGAACGCCTGCTGCGCGGCCTCCAGTGCCGCACTGCCGGGTTCCAGGACCGCGGTAGCCGCCGCCAGGGAGTCCTCGGCCCGGGTCGCAGCCTCGCCGGTGACAACTGGGGGGAGGGTGAGGTCGGAGCGGTAGAGGACGGTGATGACGGAGCCCAGGATCGCGATACCGAGGGCGACGCCGAGTTCGTAGGCGGTCTCCGCGACCGACGCCGCCGCTCCGGCCTTGGCCGGGCGGACCGCGGAGACCACCGCGTCGACGCTGAGAGTCTCGGCGACACCGATCCCCAAGCCCAGCGGGACCATGGCGAGCAGCACCCAGATCAGTTGCTCGCTGCTCTCCAGAGCGGCCAGGGCCCCCAGTCCGACAGCCCCGGTCAGCAGGGCGACGGCGATGGCTCGTCCCCGCCCGAGCCTGGTGAGGAGGAACCCGACCGCCGCAACCGCAGCCATCGCCGCCAACGCCGCGGGCAACTGCGCCAGTCCCGCCTGGAGGGGACCGAGTTCGCGGGCGAGTTGGAGATATTGGGAGAAGAAGAACAGCACGCCGCTGAGGGCGAACACGGAGATGAAGTTCACCAGCACCGCCCCGCTGAACGCGGGATTGCGGAACAGGTCCACCTCGATCATCGGCGAGTCGACCCGCCGCTGACGACGCACGAACAGCACCCCGCCGACGACGCTCGCCGCGACCGCGACGGCGGCGGCGACGCCGAACGAGCCTCCGGTGAGCTTCTTGATCGTGTACACGAACGGGATGATCGCCAGCATCGACAGCCCGCTGGAGATCAGGTCGAACCGGCCGGGGGCGGGGTTGCGGGACTCGGGCAGGAGCCAGCCGCCGACGATCAGCACGAGCAGCATCACCGGAAGGTTGATCAGGAACACCGATCCCCACCAGGCGTTTTCCAGCAGCGCCCCGCCCACCAGCGGGCCGAGCGCGATGCCACTCGCCGCCGCAGCCGACCAGATCGCGATTGCCCGCGTCCGCTCGATCTGGTCGGTGAAGATGTTCCGGATCAACGACAGCGTCGACGGCATGATCGTGGCACCCGCCACGCCCAGCAGCAGACGAGCCGCGATCAACACCTCCGCCGACGGAGCGAACGCCGCCAGCACCGAGGCGAGCCCGAACGCGGCCGCGCCGATCAGCAACAACCGCTTCCGGCCGATCCGGTCGGCCAGGTTCCCCATCGTCACCAGCAGGCCCGCCAGGGCCAGGGAGTAGATGTCCCCGATCCACAGCACCTGCGTCGCCGTCGGCGACAGCTCCGCTGTCAGCGACGGCACCGCCAGGTACAGCACCGTCGCATCGATCGCCAGCAACGACACGGCGCCAACCAGCACGGCCAGCGACCCCCAGCGCCGTGTGGTGCTCAGCGCCTCACCCATCCGGATCCCCCCAGAACTATACCGTCCGGACGGTACAGTACCACCAGCAAGGCAACCGGGACGTCAGACCTGCGGAAACGAGATGGCCACCCGCGCGAGCGGTTGGGGGCGGCTGCCGGTCGAGCACCGGGCCGCGCACCTGCTGGACGCCGCGCGGGCGTACCTCCAGGTCGGTGACCTGTTGCGGGCAGGGCGCGCGCTGGTCGAGGCCGACCGGACCGCGCCGGCCGAGGTCCGGTGCCGGCCGGTCGCGCGTACGGTGATCGACGAGGTGGCACGCGGCGGCCCGGTGCCGGCCGGCGTGGCGCACCTGGCCGCCCTGGTGGGCCTGACCCGGTGACCGCGCCGACCGGGTCTCCCCCGGCGTCTCGGCGTCGTCGGCGACGCCGCCCTCCCCCGATGCGACGCCCGAGGGCGGTTCACTCCCAGCGGAAGTAGCGGGCCGCGATTCCGCCCAGCACCACGGTGAACGCCACCATCACGGCCAGGTGCGTCAGCGTGGGCCAGGAGCCCGCCCAGGCGTCCTGCAGGGCCTGGGACGCGGCCCCCAGCGGGGTGAAGTCGGCGACCTTCCGCACCAGGTCGGGCATCAGCGGCCCCGGCGTCCACACCCCGGCGAAGAACATCATCGGGAAGTAGATCAGCTGACCGATGCCCATCGAGGCCCGGGCGCTCGGCGTGACCGCCGTCACGAGCAGCCCGACGGCGCACATCGCGCCCGCCCCGAGCGTGAACGCCAGCACGAAACCGGCCGCGTTGCCGGGCGGCGGGACGTCGAAGACGGTCGCCGCCACCAGCCAGGCCAGGCCGCACGCGACCAGCAGTGCGGCGACGTTCACGGCCACCTGCGCGACGAGCACCGCCGCCGGCGAGACCGGGGTGGTGGACAGCCGGCGCAGGATGCCCCGTTCGCGGTAGGTGCCCACGGCGCTCACCAGCGTCATCATCGTCACCGTCGCGATGGCCAGCGTCATGGTGATGGGCAGGTAGGCCTCCAAGGGGAGCCGGCCGTCCAGCTCGTCCGCCGGCTCCCGGAACCCCGGCATGGCCAGGCCGAGCACCAGGATCAGCAGGGCCGGGAACGCGACGGCGAAGAACGTGCCGACCGGATCCCGGAGGAACAGCTTCGCCTCGACACGGATGATCTTGGAAAGAGCGGTCATCGGTTGCTCCCGGCGGCGGTGAGGGCGAGGATCGCGTCCTCGAGGGTGGGTCGTTCGACGCCGGGCACCTGGGCACCGGCGATCAGGTTGCGGGGAGTGTCGACGGCGACCACCCGCCCGGCCGCGACGACCGCCAACCGGTCGCACAGCCGTTCTGCCTCGTCCATGAAGTGGGTCACCAGCACGACCGTGACGCCCCGGTCCCGGACCTGCCGGACCAGCTCCCACGTGTCCCGCCGCGCCTGCGGGTCCAGGCCTGTGGTCAGCTCGTCCAGGATCGCCACCGACGGGTTGCCGACCAGGGCGAGCGCGATCGACAGCCGTTGCTTCTGGCCGCCGGAGAGCTTCGCGAAGACCGCGTTGCGTTTGGGGGTCAGGCCCAGCTCGTCCATCAGCTCCCGCCAGTCGGCCGGGTGCGGATAGAACGAGCTGTACAGGTCGAGCGCCTCCCACACCTTGATCCGGTCCGGCAGCTGGCTCTCCTGGAGTTGGATGCCCAGCTTCCGCCGCACCGCCGCGCGGTCCCGGCGCGGGTCCAGCCCCAGCACCCGTACCGATCCCCCGTCGGGGGACCGGAGCCCCTCGACGCACTCCACGGTGGTGGTCTTGCCGGCGCCGTTCGGGCCGACGAGCCCGAAGATCTCGCCCTCGTCCACGCTCAACGACACATCGGCGACGGCCACCTGGTCGCCGTACTGCTTACGGAGGTTGCGCACCTCGATGACTGGCATGCCGGCAACGCTAGGAATCGCGGCGGGTGCGGAGAATGGGTCCAGCCGCCCGGTGGGGGTGTACCCAGCCCCACCCCTGGTCGGTACCCTGCCCCGATGCGGTGGCGGTCGGTGCGGCGAAGACTCGACACGTGACCCGCTTCGTGCTCGCCGTACCGCGCTGCGTCGCCCTGGTCGTCCTGGTCGCGACCGGGTTCGCCTACGGATACCTCCTCGTGATCGCCGCCACCCTGGTGATCCCCTACCCGCTCGTCGTCTCCGGCCAGTTCCGGCTGACCGCGCTGGCCCGCCGGCTCACCCGCGCCTGGGCCGGAGCGGACCTCCCCGAGCCCGTACGGTCGCCGCCACCCGCACCGCACCGGCGCGAGGACGGGTGGTACGTCCACGGGGACACCGTGTTCAGGTCGCCCCGGGTGCCGGCGTTCCTGCTCAGGCTGGACCACCACGCGAAGGACCCGACGCTCGGCCGGGAATGGGCGTGGCTGATGCTCACCCCGGTCACCGGCGCGATTCCGCTCCTGGCGCCGCCCGCGCTGATCGCGGCCGGCGTGTTCCTGCTCGCCTCGCCCCCCTGGCCGCTCGCGTGGTCGGTGCCGGTGGCCGTCGCGGCGATCGTGGCCGCGTTCCTGCTCGCGCCATCGGCGCTGCGGGCGTACGGGCGGTGGACCGGTGTGCTGCTGGGGACCGGCGAGCCGCCGAGGACGGCGGTCGGCCGCTGGGTCGCCCGGACGTCGGCCGCGACCTGGCGAATGGCCGGCCTGGCCGGGCTGTCCCTCGCCGCGTTCGGCGGCCTGCTGCTCAACCTGCTCACCGCCGTCGTGTCGTGGGGTGGGCTGCTGCCGTACACCCTGCCGGTCACGCGGTCGGTGGTGGAGCTCTACCGGCGCCACGTCGGCCGGTGGACGGGCGCCGACCTGCCCGCGCCGTACCGGCCGTACCCGCCGCCGCCCCGCCCCGGCGAGGACGGCAACTACCGGGTCGGGCGGGTCCTGTACACCGATCTCGTGGCGGCCGTCCAGGGTCAGCGGCCAGGGTGGCTGCTCGGTGACCCGGCCACCTGGCGGGACCAGCTCTGGTCACTGGGCTCGGTCGTCCTGGCTCCGCTCTCGTTCGTCCCGGCGGTCCTGGTCGGCTTCGGGTTCTACGGCCTGTTCTGCCAGCCGCTGACCTGGGCAAGCTGGGCGGTGCCGATCGGCCTGTTCAGCGGCTACTGGATCACCCCGTTCTACCTGTGGTTCGGCATCGAGCACGTCGGCCTCGTCGGGCCGTGGTTCCCGGACTGGGCGAGCATGCCCGTCGGGCTGGCCGTGGCGCTGCTCGGGCTCGGCCTGGCCGGCCCGCTGATGAGGCTGCGGCTGGCGTGGGACCGGCTCCTGCTCACCCCCACGGCGGCCGCCGTACTGGCCTCGCGGGTCGCGCACCTCGCCACCACCCGGGCCGACGCCGTCGACGTGCAGGCGGCCGAGCTGCGCCGCATCGAACGCGACCTGCACGACGGCGCCCAGGCTCGGCTCATCGCCGTCGGGCTCAGCCTGGCCGCCGTCGCGCGGCTCATGGAGACCGAACCGGTGCGGGCGCGGCGGCTGCTGGGACAGGCGCAGGAGACGTCCGCCGCCGCGCTGGCCGAGCTGCGCGACCTGGTACGCGGCATCCACCCGCCGGTGCTGGCCGAACGCGGACTCGGCGACGCGATCCGGGCGATCGCGCTCGACACCCCGCTGCCGGTGGACGTGGACGTCGACCTGCCCGGCCGGCTCGACGCCCCGGTCGAGTCGGCCGCCTACTTCGTCACCTGCGAGGCCCTCACCAACGCGGCCCGCTGCGCGGCCCACATCACCGTCGCGCTGTCGCACCGCGCCGGGGTGCTCCGGATGGTGGTGGCCGACGACGGTCCCGGCGGGGCCGACCCGGCCGCGGGGACCGGGCTGCGCGGCGTCCAACGTCGGCTCGCTACATTCGACGGGACCCTGACCCTGCACAGTCCGCCCGGCGGACCCACCGTCGTCACCATGGAGATCCCGTGCGCGTCGTCCTCGCCGAAGACCTCCACATCCTGAGGGACGGGCTGGTCCTGCTCCTGGAAAGCCACGGCTTCACCATCGCCGAGGCAGTCGGCGACGGGCCCTCCCTACGCACTGCCCTGGCCCGGCACCGGCCCGACGTGGCCATCGTCGACGTACGGCTGCCGCCGACCTTCACCGACGAGGGCCTCCAGGCGGCGCTGGCCGCCCGGCGTGACGTCCCCGGCCTTCCGGTGCTGGTGCTGTCCCAGCACGTCGAACAGCTCTACGCCCGGGAACTCCTGGCCGACGGGGCCGGCGCGGTCGGCTACCTGCTCAAGGACCGCGTCCTGAACGCCGACCAGTTCGTCGACGCCGTGCGCCGCGTCGCGGCGGGCGGCACCGCCATGGACCCCGAGGTGATCGCCAAGCTGCTGACGGCCGGCGGCACCGCCTCGCCCCTGGCCCGCCTCACGCCGCGCGAGCGGGACGTGCTCGAACTCATGGCCCAGGGGCGTTCCAACGCCGCCATCTCGCAGCGGCTGTTCCTCAGCGAGAGCGCCGTGGGCAAGCACACCGCGAGCATCTTCGGCAAGCTGCGGCTCCCCCCGTCCTCCGACGACAACCGCCGCGTCCTCGCCGTCCTCGCGTACCTCAACGACGCCTGAGAACCGCTCTCCCTGGCCGGTGACGGATGGCCCCGCATGACAGGCGTCGATAGGATTCGGTGCGTGACGACGCCGCTACCCCGACCCGGCACGGCACGGACAGCAGCAGAGTTCGTCGCTCGGCTACGCGGCGTGAAGGCCTGGTCCCGACTGTCGTACCGGGCGCTGGAGCGGCGGGCGCGGAGGGTCGGGGACCAGTTGCCGGCGAGCACCGTCGCGACCTCGCTCAACCGGGTCTCGCTGCCGTCGGAGGAGGTGGTCGCGGCCCTGGTCCGGGCCTGCGGCGGCGATCCGGCGGCCGTACGGGAGTGGGTGGAAGCCCGCCGCGCGTTGACCCTGCCCGACAACTTCGTGTCAGCCGTGGGCACACCGGGGCAGGCTTCCGACCCGTCCGCCGAGCCGGGGACCGCGTCCCCGGCGGCACCCGCCGGGCCCGAGCCGGGCAGGCACGTCGGTCTCCGTCCGGACGGGCCGGCCGCGCGGCCGGTGGCCCCCTGTCTACTGCCACCGGACCTGCCGCTGTTCGTCGGCCGCGACGGCGAGCTGTCCGAGACGCGTCGGCTGCTGGACCTGGCCTCGTCCGGGCCGGTGACTGTCGTGGTCAGCGGGCCGGCCGGCGTCGGCAAGACCGCCTTCGCGGTACGCCTCGGGCACCTGCTCGCCGCGCACTTCCCGGACGGTCAGCTCTACATCGACCTGGGCGGGTTCGGCGACGAGCCGCTGGAGCCGATCACGGTCCTCGGTGCCTTCCTGCGCGCACTCGGCGTGCGCGGAGGCACGGTGCCCTCGGAGCTGATGAGCCGGATCCACCTCTACCGCACCCTGCTGGCGCAGCGGCGGATGCTCATCATCCTGGACAACGCGGCGACCACCCGGCAGGTCACCGACCTGCTGCCCAACGGCGGGCGGTGCGCCGCCATCGTCACCAGCCGCACCACGCTGGCCGACCTGGGCAGCCGCCGCCTGTCCCTGGGCACCCTCGACCAGGCCGCAGGGCTCGCGCTGCTCGGTGAGATGTTGGGTCGCGAGCGGGCCGCCGCGGAGCCCGCCGCGGCCCGGTTCATCGTGCAGACCTGCGGCGGTCTGCCCCTGGCGGTGTGGGTGGCCGGGGCGCGGCTGGCCGCCCGGCCGCACTGGCCGCTGACCAAGGTCGCCCAGGCGCTCGCCGACGAGCAGCGCAGGCTCGACGAGCTGGCCGTCGGTGACGTCGCCGTACGGGCCAGCCTCGAACTCACCTACCGGGGGATGGCCCCGACGGCGCAGCGGGCCCTGCTGGTGCTCAGCCTGTCGCCCGGGCCGGACTTCGCCGCGTGGGCGCTGGCCGCGCTGCTCGACACCACCCTCTCCGACGCGGAAGCCATCCTCGACGACCTGGTGGAGGTGCACCTGGTCGAGATCGGGGCGGTCGGTGCCAGCGGATTCCGCTACCGCCTGCACGACCTCGTGCGGCTGCTCGGCCGGGAGCTGCTGGAGCGGGAGGTGCCACGGCAGAGCCGGACGGAGGCGCTCACCCGGCTGCTCAGCGCGAGCCTGCACCTGACCGACCTGACCGCGGACGCCCTGAGGGCGGACTTCCAGGGCGCCCCGCAGGCTTACCTGGTGTCCTGGCGGCTCCCGGCGGCGGACACCGACCAGTTCGTCGCCGATCCGGTGGCCTGGTTCGACGACGAACGCCGCTTCCTCACCGCCCTGGTCGACCAGGCGCTGGACGACACCGGGACCGCACCAGCCGCCGGGCCGACGGCCGGGCTGGCCGCCGGGCTGGCCGCCGGGTTGACCACGTTCTTCCAGGTGCGCAGCCACTTCGACGAGTGGGAACGGCTCCAGAGCCGGGCGCTCAAGGCCGCGCTGCACGCAGCGGACCAGCGCAGCGCCGCCAAGCTCCACCGCTGCCTCGGCGAGCTCACCACCGTCCTGGACCGGTACCCGGAGGCACTGGGCCACTTCGAACAGGCCCTGCTGCTCGCCCACGGTCAGGATGCCGCCTTCCAGGCCAGCGCCACCGCCGGCCTGGCGTACGTGCACCGGCTGCTCGGCCAGTACGGCCCGGCGGTGCGTCACTTCGAAGCGGCCGTCGACCTGGCGCGCGCCGCCGGCAACGTGAACTGCCTCGTCTACGCCACCAACGGCATCGGCGTCATCGACCTGGAGCAGGGGCGGGTCGAGGCCGCCCGGCAACGGTTCGAGGAGTGTCTGGGAGTGAGCCGGGCCGCCGGCTACCGGCCCGGTGAGGCCCAGGCGTTGCGGTGCCTGGGACAGAGCCACCGCGCCCTCGGCGCCTACCCGCTCGCCGCCGATTGTTTCCGACAGGCCGCCTCGATCAGCGAGGACCTCGGCGACCGGCTCTCCGCGACCCACGCCAACTGCTGGCTCGGCGACGTCCTCGTCCGCCAGGGTGAACACGGCGAGGGCCGTCGGCTGCTGGCCCGGAGCCTGTGGACCTACCGCGAGTTCGGCAACCTGTGGGGCGAGGCCGCGACGGCGTACGCGCTGGCAGAGGCGCAGCTTGCCGCCGGCCGCCCGGTACAGGCCCGCCGACGGGCGGAGGCCGCCGTGGAACTGTGGCGACGGGTGGGCTCGCGGAGCTGGCTGGCCATCGGCCTCGACACCCTCGCCGAGGCGCACCGCCTGGCGGGGGACCCGGTCGCCTCGGCGCGGATCCGCGCCGAGGCGTCGGCCGTCCGCGCCGCCGGGTTGTAGGCGGGCGGACGAAGGCGCGCGGTGCGGCGGGGCTGTTCGCCCTGCGGCTACGCCCTGGGTCGTCCTGCCCCTGACACATCCTCGGCACCACCCCACCGATGTCCCGCCAGCGAAGCCCCACGCCCCGTCCACGCGAGGCCCCCGATCACCTGACCGGGGGCCTCGTTGCGCTACCTGCGCCACTCACACTCGCCTGCCATCGAGGCAGGCGGTTCGGTCGCGGGTCAAACCGACGGTGTCCGTGGTGGTGTTCCGCCGTGACCGGCAACAGCGCATGCCCGCTGGATGAGCCTCATCCCTGAGCGCGGATACTTACCCGACTGTTCACACTGACGCCCCTGGGGCAGTCGACCTTGTTGTAATCCGGACGCCATTCGACATTCGCCCCGTCCGATCCCGACCAACGCACGGCGCCGTTGGAGCAGGTCACGCCGACCTTGACCAGATAGCCCGTGCAGGCGAGATGACCCCGCCCACGATCGGTGTAGTCGATCCAGGGGCCCTGACCAGTCGGGCAGTAGGTGTAGGTGGCGAGTGAGCCGACAGCACGGTAACTGGCGATCGTGCTGGAGCCGTCCTGCGTGGCCGAGGGGGAGAAGACCGGTGCCGCGGCCTGACTGGGCGCGGCGACACCCGCGATGCCGAGCGTGGTACCCATCGCAAGGCTGGCGAGCAGTGCGCGTTTACGCATCGTTCCTCCTAGATACAGGCGTTCGCTGTCCTGCCACCAGGACATCAATCTGTTCGTTCGCATGCCATATCTCGCCCGTTCCGAACAGTCCCGAACGGCTATTACCACCCAGGCTCGTAGGGCCACACCAGCCTCGCGTCGGCTCGAACAGGACGGCTCAGGCGAGCTGGGCCAGCGTCCGGGTGATGTTGTGCTCGACTATGCCGAGCATGCCGGCCCGGTCGGGGAAGTCGCCGTCGAGCAGGCGCAGCGGGCCCGCCACCAGCGACAGGTACGTCGCGAGCCGGTAGAGCCGCAGCCGGTCCTCGTCGAGACCGGGCACGGCCAGCGCCGGATAGTCGTCGCCGAAGCGCAGCTCGAGGAAGGCGTGTTCCCACTCCACGTCGAGGAACATGGTGCCCTCGATGTCGACGAGCACCGGGTGGTCCCGGTCGTCGACGAGCACGTGGTCCGGCCCGAGTTCACCGTGGATCAGACCGTGGCGGGAGCGGGGCGCCACGGCGGCGTACCGCTCGGCCAGGGCGTCGGTGAGCCGGTCCCGCACGGCCGCGATCCGCTCGACCCGGGCGGCGGCCTCGGCCAGGTCGCGCAGCGCCCGGTCGAGGACGAGCCGCTGCACCGGCCGGCCCGCTGCCGGCCCGGCGGATCCCGGGCGGCCGTACCGGTCGCGACGCCGGGCGTGCATGCCCCGGACGGCGTCGCCGAGCCGGGCCAGCACCGCCCCGGCGCGGCACGGGTCGCGCTGGCGCAGGTCGTGCAGGGTGCCGCCCCGGACGTCCTCCACCACCGCCACCTCGCCCGGCAGCAGGGTCGCGGTGGGGTGCAGCAGCAGCCGGGGCACCCGCACCCCGGCGGCGGTGAACTCCCGGTGCGCCGCGGCGAACAGGCCAGCGCCGGTGGCGTGTCCGAACAGGTCGTCGGGTGCCGGGGCCGCCGGCGCCGGCCAGTAGTCCTCCCCCGGGTGCCACACGTAGGCGACGCCGGTGGACCCGTCGTCGACGGTGAGCCGGTAGACGCCCTTCTTCGAGCCGCCGGTCAGCCGGTGCGCCGAGATCAGCACCCGTTCCCGCCCGAACGCCGCCCGCGCCACGGGCCGCAACTCGTCGACCGTCACCCTCGCCCGCGCTGCATCCACCCGGCGGTCCTGCCCCGGCGGCTCCCCCGGCGGACGATCAGGCGGCGGGCGTCCCACCCCCACCGCCCACCGCGACCACGCGGCGGCGTCGGGCGAGGAGCAGCACGATTCCGCCACCCGCCACCAGGGCGAGGCCGGTTCCCGCGATCAGCCCGGCCCGCGGCCCGGTGATCGGCAGGTCGCCACCACCGCCGCCACCGTCACCGTCGTCGCCGTCGTCCCCGGTACCGCCGCGCGCCGCGACCAGGACCGCGAACCCGTCCCGGTTGTCGCTGTCGTCCACCTCGGCCGCTGGCACGGCGACGGCGTTCGCCGGCAGCCCGGTACGCGCCGGGCCGGGGCGGACGTCCGGCTGCTCGGCCAGGCCCTCGACCTGCACCGTCCCGCCCGTCAACGTGACGGGCGCCCTGGTGGCGGCCGCCACCGTCACCAGATTGTGCAACTCGACGGCGGAGTAGCTGCCGTCGTTCGGGTCGGTGTCCTGGCCGACCGGTATCAGCGCGAGCGTGTCGTAGGTGCAGACGGCCGACCGCCGGTCTGCGGCGACCACGCACTCCTTCGGCGGTCGGGTGAACGTCACCGCCTCGGGCAGGCGCAGCGTCACCTTGATGCCACCGACCGCCTTCCGGCCCTGGTTGACGATCCGGAATCGCACCGCGCCCGTCTCGCCCGGCTGCAACGTCCCGGTGGGTTCGAGCCTGCCGCCCGCACCGACCCGCACCGACTGCTTCACGTCCGGCGCCACCACCGACAGATCGGCCTCGGGATCGTCGACCAACCTGAGCGTGAACAGCTTGCGGGCAGCGGTCTTCATCGGCTCGTCGCCCCAGGCCATGCCGGCCTCGACGGAGAACGTGCCTTCGTAGGGCTGTTGGTTTTCCTGCACGTTGACGTCGAAGGGAAGATCCACCGTCTCGCCGGCTGCCGGCAGCAACTCCGGAAGCGCGCCCGGACCGATCCGGCAGTACCAACCCGCGGCGTCGCCGTCGCACTCGCCGGAGCCACCGCCCTCCGGCCACATCAGGGAGATCCCGTCCGGCCAGTCCTGCTCGCCAGGGCGGACGTAGAAGATCGCCTCTCTCGGCGTGCGGCCGGTCAGATTGGTGAGTCTGAGATGGATCCGCTTCTTCCCGACGCCCAACGGAACCGTCGTACCGGTCACGTCGAACGTGAACCTCGGTTCGGCATCCGCCGCCGGAGCGGGACCGGCGGGGACTGCCAGCCCGGCGAGGACGAGCAGGGCCACCGCCCCCGTTCGCGACAGCCATCGATGACCAAATCCCATGGCGGGCTCCTTCAGGAGAGCGGCGATCGTCGTCGACGACCCCATCCAAACCGCTCACATCGACTCTTGCAAACGTCCTCGCGGTGCGTCGTGCGGATCCTGCCGGAACTCCTCACCCCGTCACCGGCCGGGCCGCCGCCCCGCGCGGCGTCAGTCGACCACCAGGAGGCCGGAGAGAAGGACGCCCCGGGCCAGGTTGAGCACCCCGTCGCAGCCGGGGAAGCCGGTGCGGATGCAGGCGCCCGCCGCCCGGCGGCCGAACAGGTACGGGGCGATGCTGTACGGCACGTCGGCGCTGACCGTCTCGCCGGTCTCGATGTGCACGAAGTCCAGCGGGACGTCGTCGGCCCGCACGTACTCCTGAAGGATGAAGCCGCCCCGGCCGACGGCCCGGACCAGCCCGTCCCGCCACGTGTCGTCGTCGGCCTCGCGGCCGATCAGCACGTCCACCCCGGCGGAGCCGTCGGCCGGCTTCGCCACCAGGTCGTGCCGGTCGGCCACCGCCCGGTCGAGCCGCTCCGGCGTGAGCGACCAGGTGCGCGGCACGTACCGGTGGACCAGGTCCCGGTCCGCCGCCGGCAGCGCGTCGGCGTCCTCCCACAGCCAGGCGAAGGCCTGCTTGTTGGCGATCAGCCAGGCCGCCGTCGACACCCACATCGGCACCGTGCCCGCCGCCAGCCCCGCCTCCAGGGCGGCCACCCCGGCGCTCGGGGTGATCCGGTTGGGCACGAAGAGCCGGAACACCCCGTCGACCGGGGCACCGTCGGCGACCAACCGGCTCCGGTCGTCGAGCGTCACCCCGGAGACGGGCGCGACGACCAGGTCCAGCCCGAACGCGGCGGCCCGCTCGACCACCGGCGACAGCAGCCGGACGAACCGCTGCGGGTCGTCCAGCCCCGGGTACTCGGCGTCGAAGTCGATCAGCATGGCGACCCGGGCGCCCTCGGGCAGGCCGAGGCCGGCGCGGATCGCGGCGAACCGCCGGTCGACCGCCGAGGGCGCCGCCGTCAGCCGGGCCCGGCCGGTGAGGCCGCGCCGCCGGTAGACCTCGACGAAGCGGCGCACGGTGGTGTCCGCGTCGAACGCGCCGCCGAGGCTGCTGTCGATGTTGTACTCGACGAACCGGGGCACCCCGTCGGAGAGCAGCACGTCCGGCCGGAACGCGGCCAGCAGCGCCTCGGTCAGCGGCTCGTCGTCGTCGAGCAGCCGGGTCTCGCCGTCGGGCACGTTCAGCAGCCGGCGCAGCTCCCCCGCCGTGCCGGCCCGCCGCCGGCACGCCTCGAAGACGAGCTGGGCGAGCCGGTCGGAGACGGCGTTGAGCACGCCGAGCGAGGTCTCGTCCATCACCGGCGGCCGGGCCAGCCGCCACTGCTTGTTGTACGTGGCCCGGCCGTCGAAGATCTCCCGCCAGGACTCCGCTCCGGCGGCCACCAGCTCGGCGCGCAGCGGCGCGGGCAGGTCGAGCCACGCCCGCGCGGCGGTGGGCCAGCGGTAGTCGGCGTCGTTCATTCATCCGTCCTTCATGACGTGTTGGATGGCGGCCAGGAGCTGCTCGCGGCTCGGCTGCACGGCCCGGTCCAGCGCCGGGGCGAACGGCAGCACCGCGCCGTCGGGGCGGGTGACCCGGCGCGGCGGCGCCACCAGCCGCACCCGCTCGACCATCGTCGCGATGATCTCCCCGGCGATTCCGCAGGAGCGGTTGGAGTCGTCCACCACCACCAGTCGCCCGGTGCGCCGCAGCGACTCGGCGAGGGCGTCCCAGTCGAACGGGTGGAGGGTGCGCGGGTCGAACACCTCCACCGACACCTCGTCGGCCAGGTCCTCGGCGACCGCGAGGGCGTCGTGCACCAGGTGCCCGACCGCGACGACTGTCACGTCGTCGCCGGGCCGGTGCACCCGGGCCCGGCCCAGCGGTACCGGCGCGAGCGCGGCTAGGTCCACGTCGGCGCGCACGTCCAGCGCGCCGGCCGGTGCGAAGACCACCACCGGGTCGTCGCACCGCACCGCCGACACCAGCAGCCCGTACGCGTCGGCCGGGGTGGCCGGCACGACAGTGGTCACCCCGACATGCGCGAAGAGGCTGTACGGGTGGTCGGAGTGCTGCCCCGCCCAGCCCGTCCGGGAGCCGGAACCCGGCACCAGGTAGGTGACCGGTGCGGCGCACTGGCCGCCGGACATCAGCGGGAACTTGTGCGCGTGGTTGACGATCTGCTCGAAGACCAGGAACAGCAGCGACGGGATCTGGAACTCCACCACCGGCCGCATCCCGGCCAGGGCCGCCCCGGTGGCGAAGCTGGTGAACGCCTGCTCCGACAGCGGGGTGTCGAGCACCCGGTCCGGGCCGAACCGCTTGAACAGCCCGGCGGTGACGTTCGAGGCGGCCACCCGGATGTCCTCGCCGAGCAGGAACACCGAGTCGTCGCGGGCCAGCTCGTCGGCGAGCGCCCGGGTGAGCGCCCTGCGGTAGGACAGCCTGGGCATCTAGCCACCTCCGGTGCGCGGGGTCAGGCCGCTGGCGTACAGGTGCGCGAGCGCGTCGGCCGGGTCCGGTTCCGCGCTGGCGAGCGCGAACTCCACGGCCCGCGCCAACACGTCCTCCACCTCGGCGTCCACCCCGGCGCGTACGGCGGTGGGCAGCCGGGCGCCCTGGATGTCCACCGGGTCGCGGGACCGGCCCCGGGCCACCTCCTCGGGCGGGCGGTAGTCGAGGCGTACCGCGTGCTCGAAGGTGTGGTGGGCGTCGAACCGGTAGGTCCGGGCCTCGATCAGCTCGGGGCCGCCGCCGGCACGCATCCGGTCGACGGCGGCGACGGCGACGGCGCGTACCGCCTCGGGGTCCTGGCCGTCCACGACGGCGGCCGGGATGCCGAACGCGGCGGCGCGGCCGGGGATGCTGCCGGCGACCGCGCCCGCGACGGGCATGGTGGTGGCGTAGCCGTTGTTCTCGCAGGCGAACAGCACCGGCACCCGCCACAGCGCGGCCAGGTTGAACGCCTCCAGCAGCATCCCCTCGTTGACCGCGCCGTCGCCGAAGAAGCTCACCCCGACGGTGTCGTCGCCGCGCCGGCGGCGCGCCCAGACCGCCCCGGTGACGATCGCGCCGGACGCGCCGACGATGGCGTTGGCGCCGAGCACGCCGACGCCGAAGTCGGCGGCGTGCATCGAGCCGCCCCGGCCGGCGTTGAGGCCGGTGACCCGGCCGCACAGCTCGGCGAGCATCCGGGCCGGGTCGGCACCCTTGGCGAGCACGTGCCCGTGCCCCCGGTGGGTGCCGGCGACCAGGTCGGCGGGGCGCAGCGCGGCGCACACCCCGGCGGCGATCCCCTCCTGCCCGAGGTACGGGTGGATGCCGCCGACGATGTGCCCGGACCGGACCAGCTCGATCGCCCGCTCCTCGAAGCGACGGATCAGCCGGACCGTCCGGTACAGCCGCACCGGGTCGGCGTCGGTCACCGCTCGCGCCCCTGCTTGACGGCGGCGAGGATGTCGTCCCAGAGCCGGGCGCGGGCGGTGAGCGCGGTGTTGACGGTGTCCGCGCACTCCTGCCACCTGGCGTCGTCGTCGCCGCACAGGTCGGCGAGCATCTGCATGGCCATCGGGGTGTGCTGCTCGCCGTCGACCTCGATGTGCCGCTCCAGGTAGTCGACGAACGTGTGCAGCCGCCGGCTGCGCTCGTTGACCGCGACGACCTGGGTGAACATGTCGGGGATCAGGTCCTCCCGGCCGAAGGCGAAGGCGGCGGCCTGGCAGTGCACCGGGGTGGATTCGATGATCTGCCAGGTGGTCGCGGCGAACGCCGCGGACGGCGCGGGCACCCGGGCCTCGACCAGCGCCTCGGCCACCGGGCGGCCGGCCCGCAGCAGGTCGATGAGCGTGTCCACGGCGGTGGTGTCGGCGCCGGCCTCGCGCATGCCCCGCACGTACAGCTCGAAGTGGCTGATGTAGCCGTCGCCCAGCTCGTCGCTCTCCTCCACCATCACGATGTCGTTGATGAGGCGGCGGCTGCCGGTCGGCCCGGTCGGGATCCACGGCACGGTGACGCAGGTGAGCTGCCGCTGCAACGACGTCAGCAGGGACATGAAGTCCCAGACGGCGAAGACGTGGTGCTCCATGAAGGTGACAAGTGCCTCGTGGGTGTCGAGGTTGGCGTAGAGCGGGTGCCGGACCACCGCGTCGCGGCGCTCGCTCACCGCCTTCTCCAGCCGTTCGATCCCCGGGTGCGTCTTCCCCCAGTCGTACCGTGACATGTCAGCCTCCCTGCGGGGCGCGGTGGCGCCAGATGACCGGGCAGTATTCGGGGTCGGCGTAGTCCGGCCGCCCGTCGTGGGTGCGGCGGACCAGCACGTCGTGGTTGTACGCGGCGAGGCTGCCGTCGGAGAGCCGATACTCCCGCCAGGCGTTGTCGCCGTCCTGCAGGTGCAGCGAGATCGCCTGCCGGGGCCGGTCGCTGACGTTGGCGCCGCTGCCGTGGTAGGTGCGGCAGTGGTGGAAGCTCACGTGCCCCTTGGGGATCACCACCGGCACCTTGCGGATCTCCGCGCCGTTGTGGGCCGCGTTGCGGGCGAGGGTCTGCTCCAGGTGGTCGCGGTCGCGGTCGGCGAAGTGGCGCACCACCGTGTCGTCGGCGCCGATCTCCTGCCAGCGGTGCGAGCCGTCGACCATCGTGATGGTGCCCATCTCCTCGCCGCAGTCGTGGAACGGGATGAACGCGGTGAGCATGTCCTCCGACGTCGAGGACGCCCAGTAGTGCTTGTCGAAGTGCCAGGGCACGATGTTCGACGGTTCCCCGGCGACCGGCGGCTTGTGGATCAGCGTGGACTGGAAGATCCGGATCTCGGCGGCCCGGGCGAGGCGGGCGGCGACCGCGCCGATCAGCGGCTTGCGCAGGATCGCCCCGAGCCCGTCGTGCTCGTGGTGGACGTAGTCGTTGTGCCGCTGCACCGCCCCCCGCGACGGCTCCCAGTAGGCGAGCTTCGGCGGGCGCACCGGCAGGCGGCGGTCCCGCTCGCCGGCGTAGTAGCGGTCGGCGGCCGCCGCGAGGGCGTCCACCTCGTCGTCGGTGAACAGCTTCCTCGACAGGTACCAGCCGTGCGCGGCGTAGAACTCCACGTCCTCCGCGGTGGGAAGCAGCGCCTCCTCCTCGGCGGTCAGCGTCGGCTCGAACTCTGTGGTGGTCACGTCCGCACCTCCTGCGGTGTCGGGGCCGCGCCGGTGGGGGTCGCCCCCGCCGCGGCCAGTTCCCGTTCCTTGGCCTCGTAGAGCGCCTTGATGTTGCCGCTACCGAAGGTCCGCGCCCCGCGCCGCTCGATCAGCTCCAGGAAGAGCGTGCGGCGCACGTGCATGGACTCGGTGAAGATCTGCAACAGCTGCCCGCCGTGGTCGCGGTCGACCAGCACGCCGAGGTCACGCAGCCGGTCCAGCGGCGCGTCGACCCGGCCGACCCGCTCCTGGAGGGCGTCGTAGTAGCTGGCGGGGGTGCCGGCGAACCGCACCCCCCGGTCCGCGAGGGTGGCGACGGCGGTGACGATGTCGTCGGTGCGCAGCCCCAGGTGCTGCACGCCGGCGCCGGCGTGCTGGTCGAGGAAGGCGTCGAGCTGGCCCGGCCGGCGGTCGCGGTCCGGTTCCAGCAGCACGAGGGTGACCCGCCCGGAGGGGCTCTGCACCACCGTGGAGTTCATCGCCTGCCCGGCGACCTCGACGTGCTCGGTGAAGATCTCCGCGAAGCCGAACACGTCCCGGTAGTACCGGGCCGTCTCGTCGAGCTGCCCGGGCGGCACGCAGACCGCCAGGTGGTCGATCTCGGTGAGCAGCTTGTCGTGCCCGCCGCCGGCCGGGGGCGTCATCTCGACCGCTCCGGGCAGGAACTCGCCCCGGTCGCCGTGGCGGGACACGAGGCGGTGCAGCACGTCGCCGAAGCCGCCCACCTCGGCGGTCACCACCTCGGCGTCCGCGCCGCTGAAGACGGTCGGCGGCGTCACCCCCGCCGCTCCCCGGCGCACCAGTTCGGCGTACGCGCCGGCCGCGTCGTCGACCTCCAGCGCGACCACCGCGATGCCGTCGCCGTGCCGCTGCACGTACCGCGACGCCGGGTGCTCGGCGGTCAGCCCGGTGGTGAGCAGCATCCGGATGTCCGCCTGGCACAGCAGCACCGACCGCTGGTCGACCAGCCCGGTTTCGGGGCCGCCGTGGCCGCGCGGCTGGAAGCCGACGGCCCGGTCGAAGTAGAAGGCCGCCTGCCGGGCGTCCCCCACGAAGAGTTCGATGTGGTCGATTCCTCGGATGTCCAATGTCCTCAGCCCTTTCCACGGTTTCCCGTGGTTGCCGTCCGGGCGCGGTCCGCCCGGTGTGTTGCGTGGTCAGCCCCTCGGCCGGGCGGCCCGTGCGAGCAGCAGGCTCACGTTCTGGCCGCCGAAGCCGAAGGAGTTGGTCAAGGCGTATCCGGTCTCCGTCGCGCGCGGCTCGGCGCGGATGTGGTCCGCCGGGCAGGCCGGGTCCGGGTCGTCGAGGTTGTGCGTCGGCGGGAGCAGGCCCCGGCCGAGCGCCAGCGCGGTGGCCGCCGCCTCCAGCACGCCGGACGCGCCGAGCAGGTGGCCGGTGAGCGCCTTGGTGGAGCTGACCGGCACGCCGCCGGCACCGAACACCTCGGCCAGCGCGGTGGTCTCGGCGACGTCGCCGAGCTTCGTACCGGTGCCGTGCGCGTTGACGTAGCCGACCTGGGCGGCGGGCACGCCGCCGCTGGCCAGGGCGCGCCGCATGCACTCCGCCGCGCCGGCCCCGTCGGGCCGGGGGGCGGTCGGGTGGTACGCGTCGGTGGTCGCCCCGTACCCGGCGACCTCGGCGTAGCCGGTGGCGCCCCGGGCGGCGGCGTGCTCGGCGCGTTCCACCACCAACAGCGCGGCGCCCTCGGCGAGCACGAAACCGTTGCGGCCGGCGTCGAACGGCCGGCTCGCCGCGGCCGGGTCGGCCCAGCCCCGGGCGAGCGCCCGGGCGTTGCCGAAGGTGTCGGCGAACGTGGGGAACAGGGGCGCCTCGCTGGCCCCGCAGAGCACCACGTCGGCCTCTCCGGCCCGGATCAGCCGGACCGCGTCGGCGACCGCCTGGGCGCCGGAGGCGCAGGCGGTGCCGACCGACGAGGTGTAACCGCGGATGCCGTACCGGATGGCGATGCGGGCCGCCGGCATGTTCGGCAGGATCCCGGTGAGCAGGTACGGGCTGACCGCCGACCGGCCCCGCGCGGCCCGGGCCAGCACCTGCGACTCCAGGGTGGACATCCCGCCGACCCCGCCGACGATCACCCCGACCCGCCCCGGGTCCACGTCCCGGCCCACCTCGACGCCGGCGTCGGCGAGCGCGTCGGCGGCGGCGAGCAGGGCGAGCACCACGATCCGGTCCAGCACCCGGGTCTCCGGCCCGGTGGCGACCGTACGCGGGTCGATGTCCGGCAGCAGGCCGGCGACCTCCAGCGACCCGGCGGCGGGGTGCCCGGCCGGCGGCCGGCTCAGCCCGGAGCGGCCGGTACGCAGCGCGTCGAAGGTGGCCTCGACGCCCCGCCCCACGGGGGTGAACAGCCCCATCCCGGTGATGACGGCGGTCACGACGGCGCCTCGGTGAGGTACCGCTCGCGCAGTACCACCTTGCGCACCTTGCCGGTGACGGTGACCGGGATGTCGGCGGAGTCGACCGGCACCACCCGGCGCAGGGTCGCGCCGACGTCCGGGCCGAGCGCGGCCCGCACCCGCGCGGTGCGGTCCGCCGCGGGATCGGCGCCGGCGGCGAGTTCCAGCAGCACGTCGGTGACCACCCCGTCGGCCCCGGAGGCGATCACGACGGTGCAGTCCGTGACGTCCGGGCAGGCGGCGAGGACGCGCTCCTCGGACAGCGCGGTGTAGAACCGCCGGCCGTCGCCCGCGTCGACCGAGTCGACGGCCCGGTCCAGGTGGTAGTAACGGCCCTCGGCGTCGGCGTACACCAGGTCGCCGGTGAGGTACCAGCCGCGCTGGCGGAACCGGTACGTGGTGGCGGAGTCGTTCCAGTAGCCCCGGAACAGCGACGGCGAGTCGATGCCGAGCCAGCCCACCTCGCCGGCCGGTGCCGGGTCGCCGTCGGCGGTGAGCACGGCGACCTTCGCGAACTGGTAGGGCCGGCCGACGCAGCGGCCGTACCGGTCGGTGTCGGCGCGGTGCGTGATGTGGAACATCGAGTGCCCCATCTCGCTGGAGCCGAGCCCGTCGATGAAGACCGAGCCGGGCACCCGGGTGATCCCCTCGCGGGTCAGCACGTCGCGGGAGCCGACCGCGACGAGCCGGCGCACGTGCGGCTCGTGCGAGCAGTCGCCGGTGTTGAACCACAGCGACACCGAGGCCAGGTCGTACGCGGCCAGGTCGAAGCGGGCCAGCTCCGCCCAGGTCACGGAGAAGCCGAACACCCCGTCGGGGCGCCACCGTTGGATCGCGTCCAGCACCCGCTCGCCGCCCTGGTCGGAGAGCAGGAACATCTCCGCCCGGTTGCCGAGAGCCTGGTTGACCATGAGCACGGTGGCGGTGTGCGGGGCGGGCAGCGCGTTGAGGATGCGGCGGGTGCCCTGCGCCTGCGGCATGGTGAGCAGGTGCCGGGTGGCGGCGAACAGGCTGGCGTGCGAGTGCAGCACCGCCTTGGGCACGCCCGTGGTGCCCGAGGTGTGGGTGATGACGACGGGGTCGTCGGCGTGGTGCCGGTAGTGCTCCGGCGCGGCGGCCGGATCGCCCGTGCCGGCCTGCGCCGGGGTGCCGAGCACCGGCACGCCGAGGTCGTGGTCGGCCAGCAGGGCGAGGTGCGCGTCGTCGGCGAGCACCCCGACGCCGCGCAGCCGGCGGATGTACTCGGCGGCGATCTCGGGGCGCAGCCGGCCGTTCATCAGCGCCGGGATCGCCCCGAGGCGGGTCAGCGCGAGGTAGCTGAGCACCATGTCGGCGGCGGCGGTGGCCCAGACGGCGACCGGGTCGCGGGGCTTGATCCCCCGCTCGTGCAGCCAGGCGGCGCGGGCGGCGACCCGCTCGTCGAGCTGGCCCAGGGTGAGCGGCAGCTCGGCCGGGTGGCCGTCGACGGCGGTGTCGAAGGTGAGGCCCGGCCCGGCCGGGTCGGCGCCGTGCGCCAGCACCCGGGCCAGTACGTTGCCGGCGCCGATCCGCTCGTCCGTGGCCAGCTCCCCGCGCAGTCCCCGGCTCCTCATGGTGTGTCTCCTCCCACCAGCAGCACCGCGACGGCCCGGGTGCCGGGCGGGTCGCCCGGACCCCGCGCACCGCTGTCGTCGGGTGCCTGTTCGATCAGGACCAGCAACGCCCGGTCGGCGTCGCCGTCGTGCAGCAGCAGGTCGACCTCGGCGGCTCCCTCGGCGCGCGGGTCGCCGGTCGGCGCGAGGCAGAGCACCGGCCCGCCCAGCTCCCAGCGGGCGGCCACGTGCCCGGCCACGCTGTTGGGCACCGACTGGAAGAAGAACAGCGGCCCGGGGCGGCCACCGGCGGCGACCGTGGCGCGCACGTGCGCCGCGCTGGCCACGTCGCCGGCCGCGCTGACCAGCACGACCGCCGTGCGTTCGCCGTCGGGGACCGGCCGCCGGCCGTACGCCCGGGTCAGGCACCGCTCGGCGACCGCCGCGACCAGGGGCGCGAAGCGGGAGTGCACGTACCCGGGCACCGGCGGCGGCGCCCCGTCGCCCGGCTCGGGCCAGGCCGCCTCGGCCAGCGTGGTGAGGCGACGGCCGGCCCCGCTCATGCCGCACCCACCAGCAGTGCGGTGTTCGCGCCGCCGAAGGCGGCGTTCAGGCTGAGCGCGTAGCCGGTGGCGGCCGGCCGGGGTGCGTCGCGCACGACGTCCAGCGGGCAGGCCGGGTCGGGGCCGAGCCAGCCGGCGTTGACGGGCAGCTTCCCGTGCCGCACGGCGAGCACTGTCACCACCAGTTCCAGCAGCCCGGAGGCCTCCAGGGCGTGCCCGTGCAGCGCCTTGGTGGAGCTGACCGGAACGTGGGCCGCCGCCGCGCCGAGCGCGGTACGCAGCGCCGCCGCCTCGGCGGCGTCGCTGTGGGCGGCGCCGGTGGCGTTGGCGTTGACGTACCCGATCTCCTCGGCCGCCAGCCCGGCCCGGCGCAGCGCGGCGGTGACCGCGCGGGCCAGGCCCCGCCCGCCCGGCTCGGGTTGGCAGGGATGGAACGCGTCCCCGGCCCGGCCCCAGCCGAGCAGACCGGCGACCGGGCGGCGGGCGACGGCCGGCGACTCCAACACCACCGCGGCGATCCCGTCGCCGAGCAGCAGCCCGGTGCGGCCGGTGCTGAACGGGCGCACCGCGCCGTCGGTGGCGAGGGCGCGACCGGCGTCGAAGAGCGCGTACTGGTCCGGCTCGACCAGGTATCCGGCGGCCACCACCGCACGCGTGACGTCGCCCCGGCGGATCAGGGCCGCGGCGTCGGCGACCGCGCTGCTCGCCGAGACGCAGGCGGTGGTGTAAGCCCGGCGCGGGCCGGTGAGCCCGGTCCGGGCGGCCAGCCCGGTGGTGAGCGCCGGCACCGCCGCGCCGCCGTGCACGGCCAGCAGCAGGGCGGTGCCCGCGCGGCGGCCCGCGTCGAGCCGCGCGTCCCGGCACGCCGCGTCGACCGCCTCGGCCAGTTCGTGGGCCAGGTCGCCGACGTCGGGCAGGGTGGCGGCGGCGTCGACCCGGCGGGGCGTCGTGTCGAAGCGGTCCACCGGCCGGAACACCGGGGCACCGGCGAGCACGCCGGCGAGTTGGGCGTCGGCCCCCCGGCCGAGCGCGCTGGTGGCGTGCACGCCGGTGAGCTGGACGGCGGGTCGCTCAGCCATCGGCGGTGGCGGTCGTCGGAGCGGGCGGGCCGTGCGGCGCGGTCGGGGCCGTCAGGCAGGCCCGGAAGACAGCCAGGGCGTCGTCGACGGTGCGGATCCCGGCGAGCTGGTCGTCGGTGAGGTCGAGCCGGCGGTCGTGGCGCTGCTCGACGAGGTGCACCAGCCAGGCCAGTTCCATCGAGCCGATCCGGTCGCCGACCTCGGCGGCGGGCTTCCCGGCCAGTTCGGCGAGCATGGCCACCAGGTCGGCCCGGTCCAGGTCGGGCTGGCCGGCCATCAGGAGTTGTCGCTCGTCGCCCCGGCGACCCGGTCGGCGACCATCGTGGTGAACTCGCCGACCGTCATCAGGGCCAGCTTCTCGGACTCGTCGTCGGCGAACTTCAGGCCGTAGCGGTCCTCCACCCGTACGGCCAGGTCGGCGAGCGCCAGCGACTCCAGGTCCACCCCGGACGGGCCGAGCGTGGTCTCGTCGTCGAGTCCCTCGACGTCGTAGTTCATGTCCTCGAGCTGCTCGACGACGAAGGCGCGGATCTCGGGTCGCATGGTTAACCTCTTTCCGTGAGCCAGTCACCGGTGCCCGGTCGGGACACCGCGTACGTGTGGATCTGCCAGGGCGTCGGCGGTCGGCCGGCCCCGGCCGGGCCGCTGTTGCGGCGGGCGGGTGCCGCCCTGCTCGGTTGCCCCGAGGCCGAGATCGTGGCGGGGCACGACCGCGACGGGCGCCCGCTGGTCACGGTGCGCGGCGGCGACGCCCGGGCGGGGCTCGCGGTCAGCGTCAGCCGGGCCGGCGGGGTGGTCGCGGTGGCCGCCCGCGTCGGCGGCCCGGTGGGGGTCGACGTGGAGCGGTGCCGTCCGCTGCCCGCGCTGGCGCTGGCCCGGCGGTGGTTCGCCCCGGCCGAGGCGGCCTGGCTGGCCGGCCGTCCCGATGGCGGGCGGGTGGCGGACTTCCTGCGGCTGTGGACGGCGAAGGAGGCCGTGGGCAAGGCGCTCGGGGTGGGGCTGCGCGACGGCGGCCCAGGCCGGCGGATGCCCGTGCCCGGCGACCCCGACGGGTCGCTGCGGCCGGTGCCCGGCGGGCTCGACGGCGCGCTGCGGCCCGTGCCCGGTTCCCCGGGGTGTTCCGCGAGCTGGGACCCGTCGGCCGGCGGGCGGCTGCGCGTCGGGCATCCGCCGGTGGGCGGGGGCCTGGTCCTGGCGGTCGCGGTCGTCGCCACCGGCGCGGTGCGGGTCGAGATCCTGCCCGGCGACGCCCTGCGTGGCGACCTGCCGTCGGTTGACGAGATGCATGGCGACGTGCCGGTGGTCGACGGGCCGGCGGCGGAGGACGGGGACGTCGGAGCGGGGCGGCGGACCGGTCACGTCGCCGCCGCCCGCAGCGCGTCGACCGACCGGACCAGCTTGCCGGTGGTGGTACGGGGCAACTGATCCAGCAGGTGCAGGGTGCGCGGGCGCTTGTAGCCGGCCAGCCGCTCCGCGAGCAGCTTGTCGAGCACCTCCTCCGACAGCGGGCCGTCCGGCTGCACGTACGCGGTGATGCCGCCGTCGAAGACGACCACGGCGGCGGCGACGCCGGGCAGCCCGGCGACGGTCGCCTCCACCTCGGTGAGGTCGACCTTGAGGCCGCCGACCGAGACCTGCGAGTCGAGCCGCCCGCGCACGGTGACCAGACCGGTGTCCGGGTCGACGGTGCCGGCGTCGCGGGTACGCAGCCAGCCGTCGGCCCAGCGGGTGGGATCGCTCAGCCCGACGTAGGGCGAGGCGGGGCAGCTCACCTGGAGTTCGCCGTCGACCTCGCGGACGTCGACGCCGGGCGCCGGGGCGATCGACGGGCGGTGCTGGCCGTACAGGTCGGTGCCGATGACGCCGACCTCGGTCATCCCGTACATGTTGCCCAGCGGCACGCCGTACCGGTCGGTGAAGGCGCGGGCCACGGCGGCCGGCACCAGCTCGCCGCCGGTGGTCATCCGCTTGAACTGCGGCAGCGGGCCGGCGGGCCGGGTGGAGGCGAGCAGTCCGATGTGGAACGGCACACCGAGCACCGTGGCCGGCGAGTCGGCGGCGGCGATCGCGGCCAGCACGGCGTCGCCGGCGAGCCGCTCCGGCGGCACCAGCTCGACCCCGGCGTGCAGGCCGTAGAGCAGGCCGCCGACCAGGCCGAGCACGTGCACCATCGAGGGCAGCAGGATGATCCGCTCGCCGGGCAGCGCCACCCCGTCGATGCGGGTGTAGCGGTGTACCTCGGCGACCAGGTCGTCGGCGGTACGGCCGATCACCTTGGACGGCCCCGTGGAGCCGGAGCTGAGCTGGATCACCGCGTGTCCGCTGACCGCCGGGCGGTCGGCGTACGCGGTGACGCCCTCGGTGACGTCCACGAAGATCCGTAGCGCGCCGCCGCCGGTGCGGACCGGGGCCACCACCACCTGCGGGGTGAGCCGCTCCAGCGCCCGGTCGACCTCGTGGTCGGTGAGCCGGTGGTCGAGCAGGATCGCCTGCGCCCCGGTGCGCCAGGTCGCCAGCAGGTTCACCACGTACGCCAGTGACGGCGGCATCCGCAGCGCGGCGGCACCTCCGGGGCGCAGGCCGGCGGCGCCGAGGCGGGCCTGCGCGTCGACCACCAGCCGGTGCAGGGCGCCCCGGTCCACCGGCTCGGGCAGGCTTAGACAAATGTCTGTCGATCGGCCGGAAAGCAGGATTTCGTCTACCCAAACCGGGTCTGTAGCCGCAGGATTTCCCGTCACCACTACCGCTCACCGCCCAGCCTCAAAGAGGGCGTAATCGCCCATAAGGTGCGTCTGTCGGGGTGCTGCGGGGAACCTTACGGCGCTGTCCGGATGCATAGCTAGATGCGAATGGCTAGATCAGAAAAGGCGGCTGGCCGGATTGCCCACAGCCGGTTCGGCGGGCAGGATCGGGCGCATATGTCGGCTCAGGGTAACTGCCGGATGACCCATCGTGCGTCCGGCGCGGCACGTCCACCGGACGGCCGATGGCGCGACGGGGTCGGGACCGTACGGCCCCGCGGGTCGGGCGGAATGGGTACGGCCGGGCGGGCCGGGTCCGACGGCGGACCTCACCAGGCTCGGCCTGCTCCGTGGGGCGGGAGGCGTCAGGCCGGGCGCGTGCCGGGCAGCGGACCTCCGCGCCACCTGACGAGTGGAACGCCATGGGTGTCAACGACGGGCGGTGACACCCGTGGCGTTCCACTCGTGCCCTCCGGCCAGCGGGCGGACAGCTCATCGCGTCGCCGGCCCCGCAGCGGAAGTCGGAGGTACGGGGCGGCAGCGAAGCGGGCTCAGGCCGGGGATGTCGCGGGGGTCTGCGCGTGGATGAGGAAACGCAACGACCGGGCGTCGGTGAAGCACTCCCGCATCGGGCGGACCAGGTCCCGGTGCTCCGGGCTGCGTTCCCACGCCTCGAAGTCGGCCAGGCTCGCCCACTCGCTGGTGATCAGCCACTGCTCGGGGTCGGCCGACGACCGGCAGACCTGGTCGACGACGTGCCCCGGTACGCCGCCGGCCACCAGGTGCCGGACCGCCTCGTACGCGGCCAGGAACGCCTCCGTGCGCTCAACCGGCACCCGCACCAGGAACACCACCCGGGCCCGCTGCCCGCCGATGTCGCTCATGTCGTCACTCCCCTCGACGGTGCGGCCCCGCGCAGGACCAGTGCGCTGTTGAAGCCGTCGAAGCCCCGGGCGCAGACCAGCGCCAGCCGGCTGCGCGGTCGCCGGTGCTCCCGCAGGAAGCCCAGTTCACAGCCGTCGGCCACGTCGTCCGGCCCGGCCGAGGCGGGCAGCGTGTCGTGCGCGAAGGCGAGCAGCGCGGTGGCCACGTCCAGCGCCGAGCCACCCTGGTGGGCCCGGCCGGTCAGCGGCTTCTGGGTGGTCACCGGGGGCGGCCGGTCGCCGAAGACGGCACGCAGCGCGGTGGCCTCGCTGCGGTCGTAGCGGGGCACGCCGAGCGCGTCGGGCAGCACCACGTCGACCGTCTCCGGCCCGACGCCGGCCCGGTCCAGGGCCAGCCGCATCGCCCGCGCGTACTGGACGGGGTCACCGGCGGTGTCCGGTCCGGTGTGGACGGCGTCGTGGGTGGCGCCCCAGCCGGTCACCTCGCCGTACACGCGGGCACCCCGCGACAGCGCGTGGCCCAGTTCCTCCACCACGAAGACCGCGCCGCCCTCGGCGGGCAGGTAGCCGCTGGCGGTGGCGTCGAACGGCCGGTAGGCCCGCTCCGGGTCGGCCACGTCGCTGAGCAGGCCGGAGCGGAGCTGGCAGGCCAGGGCGTACGGGCTCAGCGGGCACTCGGTCGCCCCGGCGATCACCACCGGGGTGCCCCGGCGCACCGCCCGGGCCGCGTGCGCCAGGCTGTCCAGCCCACCGGCGGTCTCGGCGACCAGCACGCCGGACGGCCCCTTGAACTGGTGGTGGATGGAGAGCTGGCCGACACTCGCCGCGTAGAACCAGGCGATCGACTGGTACGCCCCCACGGTGCGCGACGCGCCACCCCAGAGCCGTTGCAGCTCCCGCTGCCCGAACAGGTTCCCGCCGGAGGAGCTGGCCAGGGCGACGGCGTAGCCGTACGGGTCGGGGGCCCGTTCGGGCAGGCCGGCGTCGGCCAGCGCCATCCTGGTGGCGGCGAAGCCGAGGTGCGTCCAGCGGTCGGTCTGCACGAGCCGCCGGTTGTCGGCGTACGCGGTGGCGTCGAAGCCGGGTACCTCCCCGCCGTACCGGGTGGGGTAGCCGGCGGGGTCGAAGAGGGTGATCGGCCCGGTCCGGCGGGTGCCGGCGAGCACGGTCCGCCAGTGCGCGTCGGCACCGATGCCGCTGGGCGCGACGACGCCGATGCCGGTCACCACGGCCCGCGCGGTCACGGCAGCACCGAGCCGGGCAGCCGGCGGAACACCATGGCCGACTGGAAACCGCCGAACCCGCTGCCGACCGAGAGGGCCACGTCGACCGGCAGCTCACGCGCCTCGTTCGGCACGTAGTCCAGGTCGCACTCCGGGTCCCGGGTGCTCCAGTTGGCGGTCGGCGGCACCACCCCGAACTCGACGGCCAGCGCGCAGGCGGCCATCTCGATCGAGCCGATCGCGCCGAGCGAGTGCCCGACCATCGACTTGATCGAGCTGATCGGCACCCGGTACGCGGCCTGGCCGAGCGCCCGTTTGAACGCGGCGGTCTCGTGCCGGTCGTTCTGCCGGGTGCCGGAGCCGTGGGCGCTGATGTAGGAGACCTGCCCGGGGGCGATCCGGCCCTGTTTCAGCGCGGCCGAGATGGCCAGCCCCATCTCCAGCCCGTCGGGTCGCAGGCCGGTCATGTGGTAGCCGTTGCTGCGGCTGGCGTAGCCGGCCACCTCGCAGTAGACGTGGGCGCCGCGCCGCCGGGCGTGCCCGGCCTCCTCCAGCACCAGCACCGCCGCCCCCTCGGCGAGCACGAAGCCGTGCCGGTCGGCGTCGAACGGGCGGGAGGCGTGCGCCGGGTCGTCGTTGTCCGGGCTGGTCGCCTTGATCGCGTCGAAGGAGGCGACGGTGACCGGGGAGATCGGCGAGTCGGCGGCCCCGGCCAGCACGACGTCGGCCTCGCCGTCGGCGATGAGCTGGTGGGCGTACCCGATCGCGTCGATGCCGGAGGTGCAGCCGGTGGAGACCACCTGGGCGGGGCCGTGCAGCCCGTGCCGGCACGCCACGTCGGCGGCGAGGCTGCTGGGCACCAGCGCCTGATAGAGGTACGGGCCACCGCGCGCGGCGTCGACCAGCCACTGCCGACCGCCGTCGCTGACGGTGACGTACTCCTGTTCCAGGGCCATGGTGCCGCCGACGGCGGTGCCGAGCACCACGCCGGTCCGGTCGCGTTCGGCGTCGGTGAGTTCCAGCCCGGCGTCGGCGACCGCCTCGGCGGCGCAGGCGAGGGCGAACTGCACGTACCGGTCGGCGCGCTGCCGCTCGACCTCGGTGAGGCCGGCGGCGACCGGGTCGAAGTCGCACTCGGCGGCGATCTGCGACCGGAACGGCGACGGGTCGAAGAAGGTGATCCGCCGGGTCGCGGTCCGCCCCTCGGTGATCGTCTTCCAGAACCGGTCGCGGCTGGCGCCGCCGGGGGCGACCACCCCGACACCGGTCACCACCGTACGGCGCCCGGTCACCGTGCCACCTCAGCTCGCGACTGCGGGGCTCGCAAACCCGGCTCACTCCTCCCGCTCACGGATGCCACCTCAGCTCGCGACTGCGGGGCTCGCAAACCCGGCTCACTCCTCCCGCTCACGGATGCCACCTCAGCTCGCGACTGCGGGGCACTCACGACCCGCTCCGCTGTTCGACCAGTTCGGTGTCGACGTGGCCCAGTTCGGGCCGGGGCGCCAGCGGACCGAGGTGGAAGACCACCTCGGCCGGCTCGCCGCCGGTGTTGCGCAGCCGGTGCCGGACGTTGCGCGGCACGAACAGCGCCTCCCCGGCGGCCAGCAGCACCGGCTCGTCGTCCAGGTCGACGGTGATCGCGCCCCGGACCAGGTAGAGGAACTCCTCGCTGTACGGGTGGTAGTGCTCGGCGATCCGCTCCCCCGGGCGCAGCGTCGCCACCCCCATGAAGCCCGACGTGCTGCCGACGGTCTTGGGGCCGAGCAGCACCCGCAGTTCCCCGCCACGGCGGCCGTCCGGCGGCACGTCGGCGGCCGCGATCAACCGCAGGGTGTCCTCACTCATCGTCGGCCTCCGTCGTCTTGTCGCCGTCGGCCGGGGTCTGGCCACCGTCGGCACCGGCCAGGCGCTCGATCTTCTCCCTGATGATGGCGAGCTGCACCACGCTGTTGGTGTTGATCCGGTCGGCCATGCCGGCGTTGTCGACCGGCGCGGTCGGCCGCATCGCGAAGTCCTGCACCCAGGTCATCCGGGTGCCACCGGGCTCCTCCTCGTAGCGCCAGTGGATGCGCATGTACTCGAACGGCCCGGTCTCCAGCCGCCGGGCGCGCACCTGCCGGGTGGCCGGGTCGGCGGTGCGCTCGCTCACCCAGCTCCACGCCGTACCGTTCTCGTCGGGGTGCATGGTCAGCCGGAAGCGCACGGTGTCGCCGTCACGGTGCAGGATCTCCGCGCGCGCGTACTCGGTGAACAGCTCGGGCCAGCCGGCGACGTCGTTGGTGACGTCCCACACCAGCGGCAGCGGCGCGGCGATCAGGACGCTGTTCTCGGTGTGGCCCGGCGGGTCGGCGCGGCGGGCGACCAGGTCCGCCACGCCCGCGATGCTGAGCTGCCCGGCCTGCTCGGGAATCTGCACCCGCCACCGGTCGGCGACCACGGCGGACAGTTCAAGCAGCGCCAGCGAGTCCATGCCGAGTTCCTCCAGGGACGCGGCCGGCGCGCGGGCGGCCGCCTCGGCGTCCAACCCGCAGTTGGCCACCAGGATGTCGGTGATCTCGGCGGTCAGCGGACGGTTATGGGTGACGGTCATCGGAGCCTCCTGTGGTGTGCGTCGGAAGAACCGGCGAGCAACTGGTCGACCAGGCCGGTGGAGTAGCGGCCCTTGCGGAACCCGGCGTCGTCGAGCACCCGCCGGACGAACGGGATGGTGGTGCGGACCCCGGGGCCCGCGATGTCGAACTCGTCGAGGGCGCGCTCCAGCCGGTTGAGCGCGAGTTCCCGGTCCGGCGCCCAGACCGCCACCTTCGCCAGCAGCGAGTCGTAGTGCGGGCCGAACAGGTAGCCGGGGTGGCCGTGCGTGTCGACCCGGGTGAACGGGCCGCCGGGCGGGACGAAACGGTCCAGCCGGCCGGGTGTCGGCGCGAAGCCCCGGTCCGGGTCCTCCACGTTGACCCGGCACTCGATGGCGACCCCGTGCGGTCGCACGTCCTCCTGCCGCCAGCGCAGCGGCGCTCCGGCGGCGATGTGGAACTGCTCGTGCACCAGGTCGATCCCGGTGATCATCTCGGTGACGGGATGCTCGACCTGGATCCGGCAGTTGATCTCCAGGAAGTGGTAGTTCTCGTCGGGGTCGACGAGGAACTCCACGGTCCCGGCGCCGGTGAAACCCGCGTGCAGGGCGCCGCGCAGGGCGCTCTGGGCGATGGCCTCACCGGTGGCCGCCGACAGTGCCGGGGCCGGGGCCTCCTCGACCAGTTTCTGGTGCCGGCGCTGCACCGAGCAGTCCCGGGTGCCCAGGTGCACGCCGTTGCCGTGGGAGTCGCACAGCAGCTGCACCTCGACGTGTCGGGCACCGGTCAGGAACCGCTCGACGTACACCCGGTCGTCGCCGAAGGCGGCCTGGGCGGCGGCCCGGGTCCGCGCGTACGCCCGCGGCAGCTCGGCCGGGCTTTCGACCACGGTCATGCCCCGGCCCCCGCCGCCGGCCGCGGCCTTGACGATCACCGGGTAGCCCACCTCGGCGGCCACCTCGGCCGCCGCCGCGGCGGTGGGCACCGGCGCCACGCTGCCCGGCGGCAGGGGCAGCCCGGCCCGGCGCATCAGCGCCCGCGCGGAGGACTTGTCGGCGAGTGCGGCCATCACGCGTGGCGGCGGGCCGACGAAGGTCAGGCCGTTGTCGGCGCAGATCTCGGCGAAGTCGGCGTCCTCGGAGAGGAAGCCGTAGCCGGGGTGCACCGCCTGCGCGCCGACCTGCCGGGCGGCCTCCACGATCGCGGCGGCGTTGAGGTAGCTGCGGCGGCTGGCGGGCGGTCCGATCCGGACGGCCTCGTCGGCCAGGCGCACCGCGGCGGAGTCGGCGTCGGCGGTGGAGTAGACCACGGCCGTACGCACCCCCAGCTCGCGGCAGGCACGCAGCACCCGCAGGGCGATCTCGCCCCGGTTGGCGATCAGCACCTTCTCGAACATCCCGGCCCGCCCCTCACGCCGGATCCAGCGTGACCAGCGGCTGGTCGTACTCGACCGGCTGGCCGTCGGTGGCGAGGACCTCGGCGACCCGGCCACCCCGGTCGGCCGTCACCTCGTTCATCAGCTTCATCGCCTCGACGATGCCGATGACCTGCCCGGGTCGGACCAGGTCACCGACGGCGACGAACGGCGCGGCACCCGGCTCCGGCGCCCGGTAGTACGTGCCGACGATGGGTGAGCGCACCGCGTACCGGCTGGGCGCCTCCGCGACGGCCGGCGGGTACGGGGTCGGCGGAGGGGCGGCGGGCAAAAGCGCGGGGCGTGCCGCGCCGGGCGCCGCCTCGGCGGACCCGGCGCCGTACCACTCCACCTCCAGCTCGGTGTCCCCGCTGCGCAGCCGCACCCGGCGGACCGGGCCGGCGAGTTCGGCGACGAGCTGCCGGGCGTGCCGCCGCAACCCGGCCAGCAGGGCGTCCGGCCCGTGTCCCGCCGCTGCGGGCACCGGCTCCGCCCCGACTTCCGCCTCCGGCCCGCGCACCAGCTCGGGCCCTGGCGCCGGTGCCGGGCCCGGCACCGGCCGCCCGTCGCTCATGGACGGGAGGGCGTCGACCGGGATGCCGCCGGCGCTCACCGGGCACCCGTCCGGGCGCCGAGCCGGGCGGCGCCGAACCGCCGGAAGCGCTGCCGGCGACGGCGGACCAGCGTGGCGGGCGGCACGTCGAGCAGCGGCAGCAGGTGTGCCAGCACCGCCTCGCGCAGCGACCGGGCGGCGGCCTCCGGATCGTGGTGCGCGGCCGGGGCCGGTTCCGGTACGAGGCCGTCGACGACCCCGAGGCGGCACAGGTCGGGGGCGGTCAGCCGCAGTGCGCGGGCCGCCTGCGGCGCGGCCCCCCGGTCGGGCCACAGGATGGCGGCGCAGCCCTCCGGACTAATCACCGAGTAGACGGCGTGCTGGAACATCAGCACCCGGTCGGCCACCGCGAGGGCCAGCGCGCCGCCGCTGCCGCCCTCGCCGGTGATCACGGCGACGACGGGGGTGGGCAGCACCGTCAGCGCGAGGATGTTCTCCGCGATGGCCGCCGCCTGGCCCTGCTCCTCGGCGTTCACCCCGGGATCCGCCCCCGGGGTGTCGACCAGGGTGACCACCGGCAGGCCGAGGCGGGCGGCGAGCCGCATCAGCCGCAGCGCCTTGCGGTGCCCGGCCGGGCTGGCCATGCCGAAGTTGCGCCCGACCAGCTCGGCGGTGGTGTGTCCCTTCTGGTGCCCGATCACCACGACCGCCCGGCCGCCGAGCCGGGCCAGCCCGCCGACCACCGCCGGGCAGTCCGCACCGAGCCGGTCGCCGTGCAGCTCCACGAAGCCGTCGAACGCCGTCTCCAGGTAGTCGAGAGTGGTCGGCCGGCCGGGGTGCCGGGCCAGCCGTACCGTCTCCCAGGCGTCGCCGCCCGCCGGCCCGGCCTGGCCGGCATCGGTCGGCGCTGCGCCGACCGGCGTCGTCGGCGGAAGCTCCTGCCGGGGTACGCCGGGCCGCGACGCGGGCCGCCGCCCGGCTCCGGCGGCGGCGAGCAGCGCCGCCAACCGGCCCCGCAGGGCGTGCCGGGGCACCACCATGTCCACCTGACCGTGCCGGAGCAGGAAGTCGGCGGTCTGGAAGCCCTCCGGCAGCGGCCGGCCGGTGACCTGCCGGATCACCCGGGGACCGGCGAAGCCCATCCGGGCGCCGCTCTCGGCGACCAGCACGTCGGTGTTGGTGGCGAACGAGGCGGCCACTCCCCCGTACGTCGGGTCGGTGAGCACGCTGACGGTGAGCAGCCCGGCCTCCCGCAGCGCGGCGATCGCCTGGCTGACCGTGGCCATCTGCATCAGCGACAGGGCACCCTCCTGCATCCGGGCGCCGCCCGAGGCGGTGACCAGGATCAGTGGGACCTCGTCGGCGAGGGCCTGCTCGGCGGCCCGGGTGATCAGCTCCCCGACGGCGCAGCCGAGGCTGCCGCCGAGGAACCGGAAGTCCATCACCGCCAACGCGCACGGGTGCCGGCCGATGGTGGCGGTACCGCAGACCACCGCCTCCGCCAGCCCCGTGCCGGCCCGGGCGGCGGTGAGCCGGTGCGGGTACGGCAGCAGGTCGACGAAGCCGATCGGGTCGACCTCCGCCGGCCGGTCCGGCAGGGGGGTGAACGACCCGGGGTCGACGAGCTGGAGCAGCCGCTCGGGCGCGTCGAGCCGGGCGTGCGCCCCGCACTCCGGGCAGACGTCGAGGTTACGCCGCAGCCGTTTGCGGTACAGCAGGGTGGCGCAGGCGCCGCACCGGGACCAGAGCTGCCCTTCCCGGGGTACCGTGGCGGTCACGACGGCCGCCCGGCGGGCGCGGCGTCGAAGCGGTAGAAGCAGTGGGCCATCGCGTCGCGCGGCTCCCGCCACGTCGGCAGGTACGGCGTCACGTACGGCCGCAGCCGCTCGCTCACCCGGGCGAACTCCGGATGCCCCCGGGCCGCCTCGACCGCCGGCCCGCCCGGCGACTCCGTCTCCAGCAGGTGCACGTAGAGGTCGCCCAGCCGGTACAGCGACCGGTGCCGGACGCCCACCAGGCGCGGCAGCTCGGTCGCGTCGGACTCGGCGAAGATCTCGGCGACCCGCGCCTCGGCGCTCGGCACCACCTTCGCGACGATCAGCGAACGGTCCATGGACGGGCCTCCCTCCACGGCGACCGGCGTCGGTGACGACGGTGCCGGCCGAGCCGGACGACTGGCGACACGATGCGGCCACCGCCGTCACGACGGCGTCACCGGGAGCCGCCGAGCGGCGACGCCACTCCGTGACGCTGTGTTGACGCTAGCTGTGCATTCGCTGTATGGCGGGCAGGTGCTACCAGAGTGGACTATCCGCAGTTCAGAGAGGTTCTCGCAGCCATCGCCGAACTAACACCACTCCGACATAACATTGACCGAGAGTTACCACGATTGATAATCTTCGTCACGGTCAGCCCGGCGGTCGCGGCCCGCCACGCCGCGGCGGAGCGACCCGACAGTGGGGTCATGGGCAGCCGCGCCGGGACAGCAGACGAGTCGGGACGAGCGTTCCGCAGGGGGTGCCGCCGTGGCCGCTGATCCGTCGACGCCGACCACCGGGTGTCGTCCGGGCACCGAGATCTCGCTGCACCTGCTCGGCGGGTTCCGGCTGCTGCACCGCGACACGCCGGTCGTGGTGCCGCGCGGCCTGCAACGGGTCATCGCGCTGATCGGGCTGCGCCCCGGCAGCACCCGCAGCCACCTCGCCGGCCAGCTCTGGCCGGACGCACCCGAGGAGCGCGCACTGTCGTCCCTGCGGACCGCGCTGTGGCGGCTACGCCAGGATCCCTGCTGCCCGATCGTCACCGCCGGCGACACCGTCCGCCTCGACCAGTTGGTCCGGGTCGACGTCGACGCGCTCGTCGGCACGGCCGCCAGGGTGCGCGACGGCGACGACCCCTGCGCCGCCGCCGCGCTCGCCGCCGGCCGGCACGACCTGCTCCCCGGCTGGTACGACGACTGGGTGCTGACCGACCGGGAACGGCTACGCCAACTGCGCCTGCACATGCTGGAGGAACTGGCTGGCCAGCACCTCGCGGCGGGCCGTCACGGGGTGGCCCTGGAAGCCGCCCTGGAGGCGATGGCCGCCGAACCGCTGCGCGAGACGCCACACCGGCTCGTCGTCCGCATCCACCTCGCCGAGGGCAACGCCTTCGAGGCCGTGCACGCCTTCTACGTCTACCGCGACCTGCTGCTGCGGGAACTGCGGCTGGAACCCTCGGCGGCGATGACCGCGCTGGTCGACGACACGCTCGCCCCGATCCGGGAGGCCACCCGCGACGAACGGCCCGGACCACGCCGCGCCCCGCCCACCCGGGTCGCACCCCGCGCGCGCTGACCGGCGTCACCGGCCCGACGGTTCGTGTGACGGGCAGGTGACAGTCGACGGAGCAGGGTGGGCCACACAACAGTCCGTGGTCTCCGCCGTGCTCGCGGAGCGCCACCGGCGAAAGGGGTCCCCATGAGCCGTCTACTGATCGTCAGCAGGATCATCCCGGGCGCGGAGGGGCGGGTGGCGCAGATCTTCGCCGAGTCCGACGCGACCGAACTGCCCGGCCTCACCGGAGTCCGGCACCGCTCCCTGTACTGCCTGCACGACCTGTGCGTACACCTGATGGAGACCGCGGACGTGGACCCGGACGCGTTGGCGGACGCCCGCAACCACCCGCTCTACCGCCAGGTCAACGAGCGGCTGTCCGCGCACACCACGCCGTACCTGCCGACGTGGCGCTCGCCGCGCGACGCGATCGCCGGCTGTTTCTACCGGTGGGACGCCGCCGACGCGGCATCGTCGCACGCGGCCGGCTGAGCGGGCGGCCGTCATGTCGCCCAGACCGCCCCACGTCCTGATCATCGGGGCCGGCACCGGCGGGCTGTGCCTGGCCCACGGCCTGCGCCGGGCCGGGATCAGCGTCGCCGTCTACGAGCGGTACCGCACCCGAGGCGAAGGACTGCTCGGCTATCGCGTCGGCATCGGCCCGACCGGCAGCCGCGCCCTGCGGGAATGCCTGCCGCCCGCCCTGTTCGACGTCTACCTCGCCACCTGCGCCCGCTCCCCCCGTTACTTCAACGTCATCACCCAGCGGATGGGCCGCACGGCCTCGTTCACGCTGCGACCCGACACCGACCCGGTGAACACCGAACGGTCGGTGGCCCGGATGACCCTGCGCCAGGTCCTGCTCACCGGCATGGAGGACGTGGTGCACTTCGACCGGACCTTCACCCACTACGAGCAACGCGACGACGGCACCGTCACCGCGCACTTCGCCGACGGCAGCACGGCCACCGGCGACCTGCTCGTCGCCGCCGACGGCACCGGATCGGCCGTACGCCGGCAGTACCTGCCGCACGCCGTCACCCGCGACGCCGGAACCATCAACATCGCCACCCGGATCCCGCTGACCGCGCACACCCGCGGGTTGCTGCCCGAGCGGCTCGAGAAGGGCATCTCGCTGATCTTCGGCACCGGCGGCATGATGGGCGTGCTGCACGTCATGGAGTTCAAGTGGGACCGCGACGGCACGCTCAAGCCGGGCGTCGACCCCGCCGACGCCGAGCTGCTGCGCGACTGGCCCGGGCTGCGCCACGACAACACCCGCGACAACATCAACCTGGTCATCTGGAGCACGGCCCGCCGGTTCCCGCCCGACGTCATGCAGCGGCGCGGCGAGGACCTCATCCTGCTCGCCCTGCGGCTCACCCGCAACTGGCACCCCCACCTGCGCGAGCTGCTCGCCCGCGGCGACCCGGGCAGCGCCCTGCCGATCAGGGTGGCGACCAGCGAGCCGGTACCACCGTGGAAGAGCAGTACGGTCACGCTGCTCGGCGACGCCATCCACACGATGACGCCGGGCCGCGGGGTCGGCGCCAACACCGCGCTGCGCGACGCCGCCCTGCTCTGCCGGCAGCTCCGGCTGGCCGCGACCGGCGACAAGACGCTGCTCCAGGCGGTGGCCGACTACGAGGCCGCCATGGTGCCGTACGGCTTCGCCCGGGTCGCCGACTCGCTGAACCGCAGCGGCACCAACGGCGAGGACCGGATGTACAAGCCGGTCGTCGGCCGGCTCGCACTGCTCGGCGCACGGGGCTACTTCGGCGTCACCAGCCGGGTGCCCCGACTCGCCCGCAGGTTCGTCGACGACTTCTACAGCTACCGGGGCGAGGAGGACTGACCGTCCCACGGGGACCCCGGCGCCCGGGTGGTGCCGGGGTCCCCGTGCGCCCGGGTGGTGCCGGGATCCCGTGCGCCCGGGTAATGCCGGGATCCCCGTGCGCTCGCCCCGGGCCGGCGTCCGGCGCGCGAAGGCGACGCACCGTGGCCCGCCGGACACCCCTGGTGCAACACCGTCCCGCCGTCGCGACGGCGGGACGGTCCTGCCTGTCGTCCACACCGGGCGTATGCGAAGCTGCGGCGAGTTTTTTCGCGGTTTTTCCGACGTGAACGAGAGGGAGGTTTACCGTGGCGTGGTCTTTCGGGCACTGGCTGATACTGATCGTGGCCCTGGTACTGGGTCTGGCGGGCGGCTGGTTCTGGCGTGGCCGGCAGGACGCGGCCGCCGCGGCGCACGGCTCGCCCATCGTGGAGGGTGACCCGGTCGCCGGGGTGACCGCCGTGGTGGTCGACCCGCCACCCGCCGCCACCACCGACAAGGCGCGCCCCGAGGTCATCGTGGACCCGGTCCCGGACGCCGTCGCCGACCGCACGCCCACCGCCGGGCCTGACACCCCGGCCGAATCCGACCTGTCGACCACCGGCGCCCCCGTCACGGTCGTCGCCACCGACACCCGGCGGTCGGACGACGTCGACCAGACCGACATGGCGCTCACCGGTGACCCGGTGCCGGCGCCCGACACCCGTCCCGGTCCGGCCGCCGCGCCGCTGGGTACCGCCACCGACACCCCGTCCGACGGGGAGATCGTGCTGCCGGCCGCGGCCGAGGTGACCGGCCCCGTCGACCGCCAGCCGACGGCGGAGGCGACCGACCCGGAGCCCGCGCCTGTCGCAGTCGCCCCGGCCGGCCCGGAGCCCGCGCCCGCCACGCCGGCCACGCTCGCTGACCTGGAGCCCGCGTCCGCCGCCCCGGCCACGCTCGCTGACCCGGAGCCCGCGTCCGCTCCGGCCGAGCCGGAGCCCGCGACCGCCACAGTCGCCCCGACCGAGCCGGCCACGCCCGCTGACCCGGAGGCCGTTCCGGTAGCCGCCGAGCCGGCCGAGCCGGAGCCCGTTCCGGTAGCCGCCGAGCCGGCGGTCGTGCCGGCACCGCGTGCCGAGGCGGCCACCCCACCAGCGCCAGCCGCCGCCGACGCCGCCGACGACTTCCGCCGGATCCAGGGCGTGGGCCCGAAGATGGCCGCCGCGCTACAGGCGGCCGGCATCCGGACCTACCGGCAGCTGGCAGAGCTGGACGAGGCCGCGCTGCGGGAGACGATCCGTTCGGCCGGGCTGCGCGCCGCGCCGAGCCTGACGACCTGGCCGCAGCAGGCCGCCGTGCTCGCCGGCGCACCGCAGGAAACAGCCGCCGCCCTTCCCGCCCCGGTCGCCGGCACGGACGCCTGACCGTCGTCGCCCGGCTGCCGCCCCTGCCGGTGGCGCCGGGCGACGGTACGGTGCACGACGTGCGGTCGGCCTGGCCGCTGAGCACCTCGATGTCGGCGGCCAGGAGCTGGGCCTCGCGGTGCACGACGTGCGGTGCGGTGGTCGAGGGCCCGAACGGCGAGTTCGACTGGCCGCAGATGGGTGGCGAACTGTCCGCGTACTCGCTGGAGCAGTGCGACCGGGTCGACGC
>NZ_JBEYVB010000036.1:0-70609 GCF_040643815.1 Micromonospora sp. NPDC047074 | reverse complement strand
CCGCCACCGCGCCGGCACCGGCCGCCCGCGGCGCCACGCCGGCACCACCGGTCGGGATCGCCACAGCACTCGTCGCGCCGACGCCGCCCGTCGCCCTGACGCCGGCTGTTGCGCGACCGCTGGCCGGCGCGTCGACGCTGGCCGATGCGCTGGTGCCGGCTGCCGCACCGGTGCTGGCCCACGCAGCGACGCTGGACAATGCGCCGTTGCCGGCCGACGTGCCGGTGCCGGCCGACGTGCCGGTGCCGGCCGACGTGCCGGTGCCAGCCGACGTGCCGATGCCGGCCGACCTGCCGATGCCGGCCGACCTGCCGATGCCAGCCGACCTGCCGGTGCCGGCTGGCGCGGGCGGGCCGGCCCGGACCGGGCCGCCGGGGGTGGTGGGGGGCGGCGGTGCCGCGCGGGTGGTGAAACGCGCCGGTGCCGCGCGGGTGGTGGACCTGCGAGGGTGGGCCCCGGCCCGCGCCGAGCCCGCCGGCCGTCGCATCGGCCTGTCGGCCGCCCGGCCGGGCAGGGCGAGCCCACGGGGACGACACGGGCGGGAACCGGTGCGGGACCTGCCGCGGGCACCGACGGCGGCGTGAGTTCCGGGGCACGCCTCCCCCACGATCCAAGCTAACAGCCGAGGGGCGCGGCCGGTATCGGGCGGTGGACCGAGTGCGCGGGCCGGCTGCGGTTGACTAGGTTCGCCCGATGCCAGTCGAAGAGATCACCGCCTCCGCCGCCGGCACCTGGACGCTCGGCGACCGCACCGTACGCCGGATGGGGTTCGGCTCCATGCGGCTCACCGCCGACCCGGACCGGGCGCGGGCCGTCCGCGTCCTGCGTCGGGCGGTCGAACTCGGCGTCAACCACATCGACACCGCCGCCTTCTACGTGTCACCGGGCGGACCGCTCGGCGTCGGCACCGGGGCGCCCCGCCACGCCACCGAACTGATCCGCGAGGCGCTCGCGCCGTACCCGGACGACCTGGTCATCGCCACCAAGGTCGGGCCCTCCTTCGACGAGGCGACCCGGCACCGGGAACTCACCCCGGCCGAGCTGCGCCGGGAGGTGGAGGAGAACCTGCGCCGGCTGGGCCGCGACCATCTGGACGTGGTGAACCTGCGGATCGTCCGGCGGCCGGGGCAGGACTCGGTGGCGGAGCGTTTCGCCGCGCTGGCCGAGCTGCGCGACGCCGGGTTGATCCGGCACCTCGGCCTGTCCAACGTGCGGGTGGACCACCTGCACGAGGCGCGGGCCGTCGCGCCGGTGGTGTGCGTGCAGAACGCGTACGCCATCGAGGTGAACCGGTGGGCCGACGAGTTGCTGCGGGTCTGCGGCGAACTCGGGATCGCCTTCGTGCCGTTCTTCGCGATCGCGGGCGCCCACCGGGAGGCGGGCGCGGGCGACGACCACGACGACGCGCTGCGGGCGGTGGCGCGGGCCCACGGCGCGAGCCCGCACCAGATCCGGCTGGCCTGGACACTGCACCAGGGGCCGCACGTGCTGGCCATCCCCGGCACCGGCGACCCGGAACACCTGGCGCAGAACGTGGCGGCGGGCGCGATCCGGCTCTCCCCCGACGACCTGGCCCGCCTCGGCTGACGGGCCCGGCCGCTCGGGGAGCCGTCAGCGGCCGGCCAGGAAGGCGAGCGCCCGGTCCCAGGTCTGGGCGGTGGCGGCCGGGTCGTGGTCGGGCAGGTCGGGATCGGTGTAGAAATGCCCGACCCCGGGATAGCGGTGGACGCTGAGGTCCGCGCCCGCCCCGGCCATCGCCCGCTGCCACCGGCCCAGCTCGGGTTCCGGGGGATATTCGTCCGGGTCGGCCATGTGCAGCTGCACCGGCAGGCCCGGGCGGACCGCCTCCGGGGCGCCGCCGGCACCGTGCAGCAGCAGCAGCGCGGCGGCGTCGGGGCGCTCGCCCAGCAACGCGCCTGCCATCCCGGCACCCATGGAGAGCCCGGCCAGCACCGCGTCGGGCGGGGCCTCGTGCAGCGCGGCCCGGGCCCGGCCCAGCACGGCCGCCTCGCCGACCCGGTCGAGCAGGGCGAAGCCCTCCTCGATCGTGTCCACGGCCGGCGCGCCGTAGAGGTCGGGGGTGACGACGTGGTGGCCGGCGGCGCGCAGCCGGTCGGCGGCGGCGAGCACGGCGGGGCGCAGCCCGTAGACGGAATGCAACAGCACGACGTGTCCCATGCGGACATCCTGCCCGGCCGGTACGACACGCGGTGGTCAGCGCAACGACTCCAGCCGCCGCACCAGCTCCGTCGGCCCCGGCATGGCGGCGATCTCGCCGCTGACCTGGCGCGCCGCGTCGCGCAGCGCGGTGTCGGTGACGAGCCGGGTCAGGGTGTCGGCGGTGATGTCGCGGCTGCGGGCCGCGATGCCGGCCCCGCGCGCGGCCACCAGCTCGGCGTTGTGCCGCCGGTCGCCCGCCCCGACGGTGGCCAGCTGCGGAACCCCGGCGATCAGGGCGCCGAGGGCGCTGCCCGCGCCGCCGTGGTGGACCAGCGCCGCGCTGGCCGGCAACGCCCGGGAGATCGGGATCCAGTCCACGGTACGCACGTTGCCCGGCAGCCTGCGGCGGGCCAGCCGCGCGTCCGGCCGGACCAGGACGAACTCGGCGTCGACCCGGTCGGCGACGGCGACGACGGCCGGCATCGGGCCGGCGCCGCCGGGGCCGGTGATGGTGCTGCGGCTGACCAGCACCCGGGGTCGCTCCCCCGGCTCGCGCAGCCAGTCCGGCAGCTCGCCGCCGCCCGCGTCGGCGGCGTAGCGCATCGGCCAGCCCTCCTGACGCCGCAGGCTGGGCGGGGCGACGGCGATCGCGGCGGCCGGGGGTGGCAGGTCGGTCAGGCCGTGCCGGCGCAGGGCCGGGCCCAGCCGGGCCAGGGTGGCCCGGGCCAGCTCGGCGCCGTCGAAGAGGGCGTTCTCCTGGCGTACGGCCGGCACACCGCGCGTCGCGGCGGCGATGGCCCCGGCCACCGCGAACGGCTCGTGGATCACCAGATCGGGCCGCCACTGCCCGGCGAGGGCGACCACCCCGTCGGCGAGCTGGTCGTTGACCGCGCCGAAGAGCAGCCCGGCGCCCCGGGTGCCGGCCGTGCCGGCCAGCTCGGCCCGGGCGACGAGCGGGTGCCGCAGCATGATGCCCCGGGCGATCCGTCCGAAGTCGAGCCGCGGGGCGACGTCGCGCACCGCCACCCCGGACCGGGCCGCCCGCAGGCCGTCGGCGGCGGTGGCGACGAGCACCTCGTGCCCCGCCTCGCGCAACGCGGCGGCCAGCGGCAGCAGCGGGAGGACGTGCCCGATCAACGGCGCGGAGACCACCAGCACTCGCACCACGCCGATGCTAGCCGGCACGCACCCCGGCACGGGGAGCAGGAGCGGCCCGGACGGCTGCGGGGACTCAGTCGACGGTCGGCGGCAGGGTGCGGCTCCGGCCCCGGAACTCGGCCACCACCTCGCCGTCGGCCCGGGTGACGGTGACGTCGTAGATGCCGCTGCGGCCGTACCGGGTGCGCTCGGTGGCGCGTGCCGTCAACAGGTCGCCCTCGCGGGCGGGGCGGACGAAGGTGATGTCGCCGCCCGCGGCGACGGTGGCCGGGCCGTGGCTGTTGCAGGCCAACGCGAACGCGGTGTCGGCGAGCAGGAAGACGAACCCGCCGTGGGCGATGGCGTGGCCGTTGACCATCGCGCCGGTCACCCGCATCCGGGCCACCGCCGCGCCGTCGGCGGCGTCCACCAGCTCGATGCCGAGCCCACGGGAGGCGACGTCGGCGGCGAACATGTCGTACGCGGCGTTGCGCCCGGCCACGTCAGCCGTCCCGCCGCTGGCCGACGATCCGCCGCATCCCGTCCACCGACCACTCCGTCTCGTCGGGGCGGCCACCTCGACCGCCACGCTCGCCGATCCCGGCACCGTACGCCGCCGCGGCGCCGGCACCACCGGCGGCCCGGGGCGCACTCTCCCGGCCGGGCCAGCTATTGCAAGTTATTGGCAACAGGGTCTGGACAGGATGCGGATTTCGTAACTAGCCTCAAACGCATGACTCCTTACATCACCGATGCCGCGGCCTGGCAGGAAAGCTGGGACCGGCAGCAGGAGGCGTACCTGCCGGACCGGGAGCACCGGTTCACCGCCATGCTCGACGCGGTGGACGCGGTGCGCGAGGACGGCCGACTCAGGGTGCTCGACCTGGCCGGCGGCACGGGCAGCATCTCCGACCGGGCGCTCCGGCGCTTCCCGCACGCCGAGGTGACCCTGGTGGACCTCGATCCGGCGCTGCTCGCCCTGGCCCACGCCTCGCTGGGCGACCGGGTCACCATCGTCACGGCCGACCTCGGCCGGCCCGACTGGCCCGCCGCGCTCCCCCACCGCGACTACGACGCCGTCCTCACCGCCACCGCGCTGCACTGGTTGCCGGCGGAGCGGCTCGAACGCCTCTACGCCGAACTGCGCGACCTGCTGCGGCCGGGCGGGATCCTGGTCAACGCCGATCACATGCCGGACGACGCGCTGCCGCAGCTCAGCAAACGCCTGCTCGACCGGGCCCGGGACCGGCGGGCGGCCCGGTACGCCGCCGGGGCCGCGCTGTCCTGGACGGACTGGTGGGAGCGGGCGGGGGCGGATCCGGCCCTGGCCCCGCTCGTCGCGCAGCGGCACGCCATCTACCCGACCGGGCACAGCCCGGAGTGGAACCCGCCGGTCTCCTGGCACCTGGCCGCGCTGACGGCCGCCGGGTTCACCGAGGTCGGCACGGTGTGGCGGGGCGGCGTCGACGGCGCGGTCGCCGGGGTGCGCTGACCGGTCGCCGGGACCACCGCACGGCCGCCCTGCCGGGCGCTAGGCTGACCAGCGCGCACCGGGCCCCGCCCGTGACACCGGTGGGGAGGAGCGGTGACCGGATCCGATCCGCGCATCGACCCGGACGTCGACCTGCGCGTACCCGCCGACCGGGGCGAGTTGGCCGCCCGCCCCGGCGCGGTGCTCGGGTCCGTGGCCGCCGGCGGCGCGCTGGGCGCCCTGGCGCGGGCCGGGCTCCAGCACGCCTTCCCGCACGGCCCGACCGGCTTCCCGTGGGCGATCTTCACCGTCAACCTGACCGGGTGCTTCCTGATCGGCGTCCTGATGGCGGCACTCGGCCGGGCCGGCGCCCGTCGACCGCTGCTGCGCCCGTTCCTCGGCGTGGGAATGCTCGGCGGCTACACCACCTTCTCCACGTACGCCGTGGACGTGCGGCTGGCGCTCGCCGCCGGCGCCCCGGAGGTGGCCCTGGGCTACCTGGCGGCGACCCTCGTCGGCGCGCTGGTCGCGGTCTGGCTCGGCGACGCCCTCACCGACCGGCTGCTCCGCCGGACCGCGGCCGGCACCCGGCCGGGCCACTGCCCGCCGGCCCAGGCGCCACCGGAGCCCGCGCCGCCCGGTCAGGGCCCACCGGAGGACGGTACGCGGGAACCCGGGGGCGGCCGGTGACCGTGCTGCTGATCGCACTCGGCGCGGCCGTCGGCGCGCCCCTGCGCTACCTCACCGACCGGGCGGTGCAGGCCCGGCTCGGCACCGCCTTCCCCTGGGGCACGCTGACCGTCAACGTGGCCGGGTCGTTGCTGCTGGGCCTCCTGGTCGGGCTGCCCGTCGGCCCGGCCGTCGGCGCGCTGCTCGGCACGGGCTTCTGCGGCGCGCTGACCACGTACTCCACCTTCAGCCACGAGACGCTGCGGCTGGCGCGCCGGGGGCGCCGGCTCCTCGCGCTGGGCAACGTGCTGTGCGGCGTGGCCGCCGGCCTCGCCGCCGCCACCGCCGGCTTCGCCCTGGCCGGCGTCGTCACCGGCTGAGGCGCGCGGCCCCGACCCGCCGGTCGACCCGGCCCGCCCGGCGCCACAGCCCGCCAGTGCCACGGCCCGCCAGTGCCACGGCCCGCCCGGCGACCCGCCCCCCCCCGGCGCCACGACCCGCACGCTCAACGGCTCGCACGCTCAGCGGGCGCGGCGCTCCGGGTGGGCGCGGTTCCAGGCCCGCATCCGCTCGGGGTAGCCGGTGCGGGCGGCCTCGTACAGCGGCACCGCGTGCTTGCGGGCGATCGAGCCGGCGACGCGCGGCGAGCCGGTGCGCCGGCGGATCCACTCGCCGTCGTGGGCGATCGCGACCACTGTGGTGTCGGTCGCCGTGGTCTCCGGTTCCAGGTAGAACTCCACACCGCGGCGGCTGGCGACGAACGCCTCCAGCGCCGCCAGGTCCTCCCGGGTCGCCTCGCGGTCGAGCTTCGTCGGGGTCCCGTCGGCGGCGCGCGACCGGCGGCTGAACCAGCCCATGCCCGGCTCCTCTCCTCGGCGTCCTCCCAGTGCAGCACCCGGACCTGGCAACGCCCTGCGTGCCGCCTGGGAACGCCCTGCACGGCCCGGGCCCCGGCCGGGCCGACCGTCCGGTCGGCGGGCGGCCATCCGACCGGTCAGTGGGCCGACGGGCGGGCCGGTGGATGGGCCGACGGGCGGACCGGTGGGCGGGCCGCCGGCACCAGGGCGAGGGTGGGCAGCAGCAGCAACGGCACCACGAGCAGGGCGTGCAGGATGCCGACCCGGTCGCCGAGCAGGCCGAGCAGCGGCGGGCCGCCGAGGAACGCCGTGTAGCCGATCACGGCGACCACGCTGAGCCGGGCCGGCGCCCGTGACTCCTCGTCGGCCGCCGCACTCATCCCGACCGGGAAGCCGAGCGACGCGCCGAGCCCCCACAGCGCGACCCCGGTGATCGCCAGCCACCTGGGCCCGGCGAGCACCGCCACGGCCGCGCCGAGGGTGGCGAGCAGGATCGCGCCGGTCAGCACGGGCACCCGCCCCCACCGGTCCAGCAGCACGGTGCCCGCGGTGCGGCCGAGGGTCATGCCGACCACGAAGAGGCCGAAGACGGCGGCCCCGGCCGCCTCGCTGAGGTCGTGGCCGTCGACGAAGGCGACCGCCAGCCAGTCGTTGGCGCTGCCCTCGGCGAACGCCGCCACCAGCACCAGCAGGCCGATGAGCAGGGTGCGCGGCTCGCGCCAGGCGGCGAGCAGGTCACGCCGTCGGTCGGCCGGGGCGGCGGCCTCGCCCGACTCGTCGACCGGCAGGAACGACCGGGCGGCCACCAGCGTGCCGAGCAGCACCACCGACGCCAGCACGACGAGATGCGTGGCGACCGGCAGTCCGAGGCGGGCGGCCCCGGCGCCGATTCCGGCGCCGGCCACGGACCCGAGGCTCCACGCCGCGTGGAAGCGGGGCATGATCGTCCGCCCCAGCCGGCGCTCGACGGCCGCGCCCTCGACGTTCATGGCGACGTCGCAGGTGCCGGAGCCGTAGCCGAGGGCGCACAGGCCGATCGCGACCCCGATGGCGGACCCGCCGAGGCTGGCGGACAGCCCGGCGACGGCCAGCCCGGCCGCGACGAACATGGTCGAGAACGCCACGGTCCGGCCCGTACCGAGCCGCTGGGCCACCAGGCCGGCGGTCGGCATCGCGAGCAGCGCGCCGACGGACATGGCGAGCAGGAGCAGGCCGAGCCCGCCCGGGGTGAGCCCGAGCGCCTCGCGGGCCGCGGGCACCCGGGAGAACCAGGTGGCCACGGCCAGGCCGTTGAGGGCGAAGACCACCGCAACGGCGGTACGGGCGGCCAGCACCGCCGGGGACACCGCCGGGGTCGGCGCGGGCGGGGCGGTGGTGCGGCTCACGGTGGCGGTCCTCTCGCCTCGGACGGTCTGCCGCACGATCGCACACCTGAGAGCGTTACCACGGCAAGCCGGTCCCACCCCTTACCGTCGGGCGGCCCGGAGGAGGATGATGCTGGTCGACCGACCACACGGGAGGGCCTACGACCGGGAGGGCCACGATGACGACGACGCACCGACCACCGACCCTGCGGGAGGTCGCCCTCGCAGCGGGGGTCTCCCGGGCCACCGCCTCGCGCGTACTCGCCGGCACGGGCTACGCCTCGCCCGCCACCCGGGAGCGGGTGCAGGCTTCCGCCGACCGGCTCGGCTACGTGCCGAACCCGGCCGCCCGCGCGCTGGTCCGGGGCACCGGGGTACGGCTGGTGGTCGCGGTGTCCGGCACCGCCCCGACGGTCCTCGACGACCCGTACGTCGACCGGGTGGTCGGCGCGGCCGCCCGGGTCTGCGCGCCGTACGGGCTCGGGGTGACGCTGCACTGGCTGCCCACCCGGGCGCCGGGTGCGGTGCGCCGACTGGCCGAGGACCGCGGCGTGGGCGGGATCGTCCTGCTCAACACCACCGAGACGGTGCTCGACGCGGTGCCGGCGGGGCTGCGCGGCCGGGTGGCCTCGATCGGCATCGGCTCCGCCCTCGTCCCGGCGTACGACGTGGACAACGGCGGCGGCACGGAGGCGGTGGTCCGGCACCTGTACGCCACCGGGCGCCGCCACATCGCCATGGTGACCGGGCCCCGCTGGCTGTCGTGCGCCGGCCGGTCCGTCGGCGCGTACCGGCGGGTGATGCGCGACGCGGCCCTGCCCGTACGGCTGGTCCGGGGGAACTTCAGCGCGGCTCGGGGCCGGGCGGCGGCCCGGGAGGTGCTGGAGCGCTGGCCGGACACGGACGCGATCGTGGGCAGCAGCGACGCGACCGCCTTCGGGGTGCTCGACCGGCTGCGTGCCGACGGCGTCCAGGTGCCCGGAGACGTCGCGGTCACCGGCTTCGACGACGTCCCGCTCGCCGCGATGACCACCCCCGCGCTGACCACGGCGACCCACCCGGTGGCGCAGATCGCCACGGCGGCGGCGACGGCCGTGCTGGCCGGGCGGCCGGTGCCGCCGTCGACGGTGTTCCCGTCGCGGCTGGTCCGCCGGGTCAGCGGCTGAGCCGGCACGCCGGCCGCTCAGCGGCGCAGCCGGCACGCCGGGCGGGCCCGCGCCGGTGGGATTGACCAGGGGGCAGACGGGTATCCGCCGGCGCATGCCCGCCGAGGACGAGGAGCGGTGATCCCGTGGTCGAACCCGCGCCGCCCCACCGGCAGCCGGAGGAGAACCCCCGGCACGGCCGGCTCACCGCCCGCCCGGCCGCGCCGACCGCCCTGGCCGCCGCCGGGTTGGCGCCGCTGACCGACGCGCACGGCGCGCCACTGGCGATGGTGTACGCGCCGGAGCCCCTCGACGGTCCGCCGTACACGTTGGTGCTGCTCCTGCACGGGGCCGGCGGCTCGGCCCGGCAGGGGCTGGACCTGCTGCTCCCGATCGCCGACGCGCACCGGCTGCTGCTGGTCGCCCCGCAGGCGGCGTCGAGCAGTTGGGACCTGATCGTCGAGGGCTTCGGGGTGGACGTCCGGCGCATCGACGGCCTGCTGGCCACCGCCTTCGCCGGCTACCCCGTCGCGCGGGTGGCGTTCGGCGGGTTCTCCGACGGCGCCTCGTACGCCCTCACCCTGGGCCTGACCAACGGCGACCTGGTCGACGCCGTGGTGGCCTTCTCCCCCGGCTTCGCCGCGCCGCTGGTCACCCACGGCCGGCCGCGGGTCTACGTCTCGCACGGTGTCGACGACCCGGTGCTGCCGGTCGACGTGTGCAGCCGCCGCCTGGTCCCCCGCCTGCGCGCCCTGGGCCACGACGTCACCTACGACGAGTTCGCGGGCCCGCACGAGGTCCCCTCGGACGTCCGCGCCCGCGCTGCCGCCTGGCTGGCCCGCTGACCGGCGCGGCAGCGGGGCGACGCCCACCCGACCCGCCGGCCGGCGCGGCAGCGTCAGGGCCGGGAGCGCCAGCGCGGGCTGTCGACGTAGTGGTTGTCGAACCGCTCGCCGCTCGCGGCGATCTCGGCCGGATCCGCCTCGCCCCGGTGGACCCGCTCCAGCAACCGGTAGTAGTCGAACCGGTCGATGCCCGGGGTGAACACCACCAGTACGTCGGCGGCCTCGTCGCGGGCGGGCGCGAACGCGTGCGGGGTGTGCGCCGGCACGACCAGGAAGTCGCCCCGGCGCAGGGTGCGGATCTCGTCGCCGACCAGCACGTCCAGGACGCCGTCGAGCACGAAGAACGACTCGGCGGCGCGGGTGTGCAGGTGCGGTGGCGCGCCGGGTGAGCCCCGGTGCAGGGTGGCCCGGTTGGCGGTGAGCGCGTCGCCGGTGGCGCCGGCGTCGGCCAGCAGGGTGATCAGGCTGGTCGGCCCGTCGGCGAGCACGGTGGCGTCGGCGGCCCGGACGTGTACGGGTGCGCTGGTCATGAAACTGTCCTCCCTGGACGGTCGTGCTCAGGTGAGCGGCGCGGTGAGCCGGTCGCGGGTGTTGCCGGGGGTGTCCGGGTAGCGCTGCTCGACGGCGGCGCGCAGGTCGGCCAGCGTCTGCCCGGCCAGCTCGCGCCGCCAGGCGAGGTCCGCCCGGCGCATCGCCTGCGAGACGAGGCAGACCTGCCGGTAGTCGACGTCGCCGCGACCGCCGGGCCCCTGGCGCAGGATCTGCTCGCAGCGGAACGCCTCCTCCGCGCCCTCGATCGCGACGACCACGTCCAGCATGGTGATCGCCTCGGGCGCCCGGGCCAGCCGGAACCCGCCGCGCGGGCCGGAGGTGGACGAGAGGATCCCGGCCCGCACCAACGCCTGCAACTGCTTGTTCAGGTACGCCGTCGGAAGTTGGTAGAAGGCGGCCAGGCGGGCCGCCGACACCGCCTGGCCCGGCTCGGACCAGGTCAGGTTGAGGCAGCTGTGCAGGGCCCACTCGACGCCCTCGGTCATCCGCATATTCTGGATACTAGATATCCAGGATTGGCGACGTCAAGGATTCCTCCCCTCAGGTCGGGTGACCGACGCCGGGGACCCGCATCCCGGTGAAGATCCGCTATAAGTGGCGCATGGAGTTTCCCGCCTACCTGGCCACCATGCCGATGCACGCGATCACCGAGATCCACGGCGAGCCCGGCCTGCTGGCCCGGTTCCGGCTGGAGCTGCGCGCGTTCGACGAGGCCGCCCGGGAGCGGCTCACCGAGGCCCTCGACCTGGCGGCCGAGCTGCACCGCGACGACCGCCGGGTCCGCGAGCCCTACCTGAACCACCTGCTGCGGGTGGCGATCCGGATGATGCACCACTACCAGGTCCGCGACGTCGACGTCATCGTGGCCGGCCTGCTGCACGACGCGGTGGAGGACCACCCCGAGGAGCTGGCCGGCGCGCACGACGGCGAGGACGCCACGGCCGCCGCCCTGGCCGTACTCGCGGACCGCTTCGGCCCGCGGGTCGCCCGCCTGGTCGCGGCCGTCACCAACCCGGCGTACGACCCGGAGCGGGACAAGCACGTCCAGTACCGGGAGCACGTGGCGGCCAGCCTGGACCGGGAGCCGTGGGCGCGGGTGATCAAGATCTCCGACTTCACGGACAACGGGGTGGGCGTCATCCACACCGTCGGGCCGAAGGTGGTCTCGTCGGCGACGAAGTACCGGCCGCTCGTGCCGGTCTACCGGGAACTCGTCACCCGGCCGGACACTCCCCTGTCGGCGCCCGTCAAGGAGCACATCCTCGGGCAGCTCGACCTCGCCGAGGAGCGCTTCAGCGCCATCCTCGACGAGCCACCCCACCCGAACTGACGAGCAGGCCGGGCGCCCACCGCTCCCGGCCCTTGTCAGCCCGCGAGGTACACGGTCCGGACGGGTTCGCCGAGCACCGCGCGTGCCGCCGGTAGGTCAGCCAGCCGCGCGGCCAGGGTAGCCACCGCCAGCCGCTCGGGAAGCGCCGCGCTGAACTTGAGTCCGGCGAGCGCCCTCTCGGTGACGTCCGGGAGACATACCCGCTCGGCGGCGTCAGCCATGGCCGCCAGCATCATGTCCCGGTCGACGTCGGGTCGCAGCCGGATCGAGGCGTCGTCGTGGCGCTGGGTCGGGTCGGCGATCTCGCTGAGGGTGGCGATCAGCGTGGCGTTGGCCCGGAAACCGGCCCACGTCCACCACCTGGTCTCGCCGTCGCCGTCGCGGGCGACCACCGTGCCGCCCGGATGAACGAGAGAGACGGACTCCTCACGCAACATGGCGAGCCTGGTACTGGCCCGCCCGGTGAGGGCAACCGGCGGGTCGGTGCCGAGGAGCACGTCGCGGATTGCCCGGACCATCCGGTACGACAACCCTTGCGGTGAGCCACCAGCCATCCAGAGCGCCTTGCCACCGCCCTCGGCGGGCTCCACGAAGCAGCGCCGCCGCTTCCAGTCGATGTGGGTGACCCGCCAACTCCTGCCCGCGAGCAGCAGCAGTCGGGGACCCTGAACCTTCGCGGTGAGAAGGGCCGGATCGGTCCGGCCGATCTCGGTACGCCCCGAAAGCACAGTGAACTGGGGTGGAGCGGTGAACACCGCCAGCATGTCCATGAAGTGCCGTCGACCGAACCGCAGTTCCGCCTCCGGCCCGATGAAGAGCATCCCGGAATCGACGTCGAGGTAGCCGCGATCGACGAGGTTCCGCACGATCACGCCGGCGCTCTTGTCGAAGGGGGCCAGGCCGTTCCACTCCCCCGGCCACACCTGGTCACCGACGCGGTGCCGCTGAAGCGACAGCGCCAGCACCTGCTGGGCCACGATGTGCCGAGGCTCCGGCGGCGGCACGACCGCCTCGACCCAACCCTGCGACCAGAGGTGCAGCAGCCCGGCGGCGTGTAGCAGCCCTTCCCCGTCGAGCGCCAGGAAGAGGCAGTTCCGGCTGCTACCGGGCCGCCGTCCGGTCCGGCCGATCCGCTGGAGGAAGGCGGCGACGGTGCGCGGCGCGCCGATCTGGATGACCCGGTCGAGATCACCCACGTCGATGCCCAGTTCGAGCGTGCTGGTCGCCACGATGACGCAGTCCCGTTCCTGCGCGAACGCCTCCTCCGCCCGCCGGCGCTCGTCGACCGAGAGCGACGCGTGGGAGAGGAACGTCGTCACGTCGAGCGCCCGCAGACGCTGGCCCAGTTCCTCGACCAGCGCGCGGGAGTCGCAGAACACGAGCCGCTTCTCGCCCCGGTGCAGGGCCGCGATCACCTTGGCCGCGTTGTGCACGGACCCGACGTAGTCCAGTTCGACGTCGCCGGCTGGTCGCCGTACCGCCGTAGCGCCGGCCAGCGTGGCGATGCCGGGCGCGATCACCCGCGCCGGTCGCCGTCCCCGGCCGGCGCCCTGCAGCCAGCCCAACAGCTCATCGGGATTACCGACGGTCGCGGAGAGACCGACCCGTTGCACCGGGCGGCCCGCCACCCGGGACAGGCGTTCCAGGACGGCCAGCAGGTGCCACCCTCTGTCGTCCCCGGCGAACGCGTGCACCTCGTCGACCACGATCGTCCGAAGCTGCCCGAAGAACTCGTCGTGATCCACGGCGACGCTGACCAGCATCGACTCCAGGGATTCCGGCGTGGTGAGCAGGACGTCAGGACGCTCCCGGAGAATCGTCCGGCGCCGTCCCATGGTGACGTCGCCGTGCCAGAGCGCCGCGCGGCGGCCGAGCCATCCCGTGTAGGCCTCCAAGCGGGGCAGGAGGTTGTTGAGCAGCGCCTTCAGCGGACACACGTAGAGCACGCAGGTGCCCGACCAGTTCTCCTGCGCCATCCGGGACAGCAGCGGAAACACCGCAGCCTCGGTCTTGCCGCCGGCCGTGGGCGCGAGGAGCAGAGCATCCTCGCCGGCCAGGAGCGGCCGCACGGCGGCATCCTGCAACGGCCGCAGGGCCGGCCACTGCAGCGTGTTCACAACGTGATGCAGCACGACCGGATGCAACAGCTCCGCGCCACTCGTCATGACCAGGTCGTTCCTACAACTCGAGCGCGACCTCGTCGGCGCTGCTCGCGTTGCGCTCGACGTCGGTCATCTCGGTGGCGGTCAGGCTCAGCGCGTAGTGCTGTCGGGGGTCGAACTCGGGGAACTGGTCCACCCGGTCGAGCACCTCCCCCACCAGCTTCTTCAGGAACAGGCGCGGGGCCACCCCCACCTTGCCGCCCAGTCCGCCAGCGATTGCGCGTGCCAGGTCGCTCAGGTACCCGTCGTCGACCAACCGGAGCACCCGGTCTGGGGCAGCTGACCCGTCCGCGTACAGGTCGCGCACCCGTCCGCCCAACTCGACCAGGGAATCGACGCTGAAGCCGGGCAGCCGGATCTGCACGGCGCGCGGATTGTCGAACCGGGCGTCGGTGGCGAAGTCGACGGCGAGCCGCTGCGCCAGTGGCGCGAGCCGCTGCACACCCTGTGGTCCTTCGAAGAAGGCCGGGGTGCCGGTGATGACCAGGTACAGCCCGGGGAACCGCCCCGAGTGCACCTCGTCGATGAGCTGACGCAACGCATTGAGCGCCTTGTCCCGGGCATCCGAGCGGACCCGCTGGAGCGTCTCCACCTCGTCGAGCACGAGCAGCAGGCCAGGATGTCCGCTGTCACGCAGCACGGCGAGCAGCCCCTGCAGAAAGCTCAGCGCGGCGAAGTGGTCCAGGTCGCCCTTGACGCCGGCGACCCGGCGGGCGGCTGCGGCGACGTGCGGCTGCCCCCCGAGCCAGGCAAGGATCGCGTCGGCCGTCGCCGAATCTCCGCCGAGGGCAGCGCGCCGGTAGCCGCGCAGCGCGGCCGCGAAGGCGGGGGCGCTCCGGCTCACCGCGGCGAGTCTCTGATCAAGCAGCGCGGCGACCGCTCGGTCGAGGGCGTCGACGTCGTCGGGCGCGACCTCGCCGGCAGCGAGGACGTCCTCCTCCAACGCGTAGAACCAGCCGTCGACGACCGGGCGCAGCGCGCTCGGCGGAAACGTGGAGGTGCTCAGTCGCTCCGTGAGCCGCCGGTAGACGGTCTCCAGCCGGTGCAGCGGCGTCTCGTTCTCGGAGACCTGCACCTCGGCGGTGGCGAGGTTGGCCCGCCGGGCGCGTTCGGCGATCCAGCGGGTGAAGAACGTCTTGCCGGAGCCGTACTCGCCTCGAACGGCCTTGAAGACCGCCCCACCGGCTGCGACGGCGTCGAGGTTCTCGCCGACCACGGTGCCGAACCGGTCGAGCCCCACCGCGAGAAGGTCCAGGCCGGCGGACGGCACGGCACCTCGCCGCAGGGCGTCGATGACCTCTCGGCGGCGGGCCGGGCTGACGCCAGTCACGAGGGGCCTCCGGGCAGGCGGAACTGTTCCCGTAGCAGCCCCAGGTCCAGCCGTACCGTACGGGCGTTGTCGGTCAGCGAGAGCACCGGGTAGTTGTCGACGTTGAAGATTCGTTGCAGCGCGTTGACGAAGCCGGTGGCCCGTGCGGGCACCTCCCCGGCCCGCTGGGCCAGCACCGCCGCTGGCAGCACACCTTTGGCGTCTACCAGGGCGTCCATCGCCGCCTCGATCTTCCGCCGATCGACCCGGCGCGGCGTCAGGCCGTGCTGCGCCTCGAACAGCTCCGTGGCGAGCAGAGCCGCCACCAGATCACCTTCGCCGGCCGGCGGCGCCGCCGCGGTCGCGCTGGTCGCCTCCGGTACGTCGAACAGCGCGTCCCCGGTGACGGCCGGCGTTTTCCGGCGCGTCCTGGGCGCGGGTGCCGACGTCACAGAGGTGGCCAGCGGGGTGGCGGGTGCGCTCGCCTGCCACCACTCCGGCTGGCGAGCCTCGACCGGCGCCCAGCCGGCTGGCGGCTCAACGACGTTCGGCAGCAGGAAGGCCAACAGCGGAATGGTCACCTCGGCGAGCGAGGCCCCACCGTGATAACCCGCCTTGCTGGGCCGGTAACGCATCAGGGGGTCCCACAACGCGATGATCCGCCTGCCATCCGCGACCACACGCGGGCCGTTCAGCTCGATCTCGCCCGGCGCGACCGGGCCAGGGCCGGTCCGGTGCCGCGCGGAAGCGGCGTCAGGGGCCTTCACGTGCTGGCCGCCGCGTTCGAGGACGTGCCCGTGGTCGCTGGTGACGAGTATCGCGCGACCAGACGATCGCGCCTGGTCGAGCAGGCTGCGCAGGAACCCGAGATCGTCGAGTTGCCACCCGGCCTCGTCGCCCTCCCGGCCGTGGGCCAACGATTCGTCCACCGTGTTGATCACCACCGCGACCACGGGTGCCGGACCGGCCACCGCCGCGGCAAGCTCGCCAGCGAACACCTCGCCCGCGCCGCCCCGCGCCGGGCCCTTGTGGAAGATCCGCGAGTCCTTGCCCCAACGGCCGTCGGCGAAGAGTTTCTTCTCGTGCTCCTGGCTGCCGGAACGCAGCGCGCCGGCGAAGAGCGATGTCCGGCAGACAGCGGTCAGCGTGGGAATCGCCGCCACCAGGCTTCGCCGTCGTCCCGTGCCTGCTCGGGCCAGCGGGTCGTACTCGATCCAGTGCTGGGACAGCTCGTCGGCCAGCTGCACCGCGACGGCGGCGCTCATCCCGTCGAGGACGACGAGCAGCACCGGTCGGTCCGCACGGATCAACGGCTCGACGACTCGTGGGAGGAGGTTCTCGACGGTGAGCAGGTCGCCATCATTGCCCGGCCCGGCGGTCGCCCAGGCACCGAGACGCCGAGCGAAGGCACCGTCGAGTTCCCGGCGCCGCGCCTGTGCGCGATCGTGGATCTGCCGGAACGCCTGCTGCAGCTCCGGATGGGCGTCCTCGCCGGCCCAGACATGATGGAGCGCCAGGTCGACCCAGCCCCACTCGGCGATCTGCCGATCCACGCCGTCCGCGACGCTCTCGGGCGGGGCCACGTCGGTGTCGAGCCAGCGGACGAGGCGCTGCGCCATCCGGATCCGCGTGAGCCGCACCGACTCCGACCCTGCCAGCCGGTGCTCGGCGAGATGCTCCACCGCTCGTTCCAGTGCGGTGTCCGCCGCGTCGTGCAGCCCGCCCAGCAGTGCCCGGGCCGCGACGCCGATCCGCTGGTTGAACCCGGTGCGCAGGATCGAGCTGTGCCCGGCACTGCCGGCAGCGTTGAACTGGACGAGCAGTTCCTCGGCCCGGTCGAGCACGGCGTGCCCCTGCCGCCGCACGTCCGCATCGGCGGCGGCGAGCAGGCCGTCGACCACCTGCACGGCCGCCTCGGCGAATCCCCGCACGGTCGCGTCGTCGTTCAGGCTGCCGAAGTACTGGTCGACCCGCCCCTGGGCACGTACCGCCTCGGCGCTCTCGGTGCTCCACAACGCGTCACAGACCAGGCCGAGAGGCAGTGCCTCCGACCCGCGCCCGGCCGCGGTCAGCGCGAACAGGGCTTTGGCCGGCCGGCCGAACTGTTCCACGAGCCAACGGCTCAGCCCGTCCTGCTCCTCCTCACGCAGCAGGCCGTATGCCGCTACTCCGCCTGGCTGGGCGCTCCAGCGCAGAAGGGTGGCGGCATCGAGGTCGTCCGGGTCCTCGCCCCGCCGGCCGAGGCCCAGGCGCACGGCAGCCAGGTGCCGCAGCGCGACGTCGCGGGTGAGCACCGCGGTGGTCAGCTTGGGCCAGCCCGCCGCGGGCATCGCGTCGAGCAACGCGACGCCGGCCCACGACTCCCGCTCGAGAGCCGGATCCGGCAACTGCGCGCCGAACGCGTCCACTACGAGGTCCCACGGCTCGACCGTGATGACCCGCTCCCGGAAGATCCGGCTCCGGACACCGTGGTGCAGCACGGACTCCGGGACGTCGGTGAGTAGCACCAGCACCTCGTCGTCGCGATCGGCGACGAGGTGCTCCCAGACCGCGAGCGGCGAGACGCACGGCTCGATCCGGGCGCGACGACCGTCGGGCAACACCATGGTCGGGTCGTGCGGCCACGCCGGCTCGGCGCGGACCACGATCACCGGGTGCGCCTCGCCGGTGCGGTGCCTGTCGAGTTGCTGCGTCACCTTCTGACGCAGAGCCACTGGGCTGATGCGTAGGGCCTGAGCAGGGGCGGGTGCCTGAGTCACGGCACGATTCTCCAGCTCACCTCGATCGTGGCGCCCGGGTGGTCGGCCGCGAAGGCGCGCAGCTTCTCGACCGCCTGGTCGACGTCGGCTGCCGGCAGGGTGGCCTCGCTTCTCGGGCCGATCACCCTGTCGCCGCCCCCGTCGGGCTGCACCTCGACACCGGGCTTCGGGTCGACGACCTTGCGTGGCTGGTCGTCGACCAGCTCCCGGCTACGGGTGACCCGCCGGATCAACGCCACCGCGTCGGACTGTGCCCGGCGCAGGGCCGGGGACAGCGGGGCGGTCAACTCGTCGGCTTGGCCGACCTGGCGCAGCGCGGTGAGGATCGCCGTCGCCTCGGCGGCCCAAGTGCCGCCGAGACCGCTGATGATCTCGAAGTTGTCCCAGGACGCGGCGGCGAGATCGGCGGACACCTGGGCGGCGCTCTTGATGCTCTTCCCCGTCCGGTCGGCCGGGCCGCCGAGTTCGGCGCGGGCGAGGCGCTCCACGGTCTCCACGGCAGAATGCGAGCCGGCCAGACCTTCCAGCAGGTCCGCGGCGACGCGGGCGGTGCCGAGCCTGCCAACGGTGGACTCCGTGTCGATGCCCAGCCACCTCGCGTGCCGTTCGAGCCGGTCGACAAGCCCGTGCGCCGCTTCGCGGTAGCGATTCGCCTGGGTGATCAGGTCACGGCCGAACATTGCCACGAGCCGGCCCCGCCGCAACGCGATCGGCTGGAACCCGAAGACGGCCGCGGCGTGGGCACGAGCGACGTCCCAGTCCTCCTGGCCAGGTAGGCGTTCCTCGCGCAGGGTGTGGTCGGCCGAGATCCGGCCCGGGTCGGGCGCCGGGACGAGCGGGCTGCCGTGGTGGTGGAACGCGCGGTCGGTCTGTTCGGCGAAGGCGGCCACGACGAGCTGCGCCACGATCGGGTCGAGGCCGCGTGCCTGCGGCTGGTCGATCCAACGCAGCAGGTCGGCCACCCGCAGCTCGCCCGCGATGCCCTCGGTGGCGGCCTTGTGGTGGAAGTGCTGAGCCCACTGCCCCTCGATGACGAATGCCGCCTCGTGCATGGTCCCGAGCCCGAGCGGGTTGGCGATCCGGCGCAGCGTCTGCCGGTGGGCCCGGTCCACCTCGACCCGGCCCTCGGGCGACTCCACCGCCTGCCGGACGTGGTCGAGGACGACCTTGACCTCGGGCAGGCGTACGGCCTCGCCCTTGCGGTCGGGGTCGAAATCCGGGTGCGCGGGAAACTGTTGACTGAGCATCTGGTCGCCGAGGCTGCGCAGCGCGTCGTTGAAGGTCGCACCCATCGGCAGCTTCGGCTCGAGGGCGCGGGTGAGCGACTGGAGGTGGTCGTCGAATCCGAGCTGCACGTCGGTGGGCTGCTTGGTGGCCAGCCCGTACGCCTGCCGCAGTACACCCTGGATCTTGGCGATCAGGGCGCTGCGCTGGTTGGTCAGCGCGGCCTGCGCACGGCGCCGGTCGTCAGGGTTGAGGTGTTCGGCATGACTGTCGAAGCGCTGGCCTTCGAGCAGCTTGTCGATGATGGCGAGCTTGCCCAGATCGGTGCGGCGCTCGACGGTCAGCGCCGCCGGAATCCAGCAGAGCGTTCGAGAAATCGTCCGGCTGGTCAGCTCCTGCACCCGCTGCCGGTCGTCGGCCGGGCCGTGGCTGCCGTCGTCGAAGGGATAGTCGATGATCATGCGCCAGCCGGCGGGGTCGTTCGGGTGGAACGCCTCGTCCCGGATGTCGTGCGGGTCGCGTACGTTGCCGTAGACGAGTTCGATCGAGCGGCGGCTCCCCCGCCAGGTGAGCCCCGCCTCGGCGAAGAAGGAGTCGCTCCACGGCACACCGAGCTGCTGCCAGAGCAACCGCTGCACGAGATGCTTGCGGGCGCCCTCGTTGTCGTAATGCTTGGCGGTTGCCAGCACGCTGTCGACGTCGACGCCGACCAGTTCCAGGGAGACCACCGGGTCGTCACCCTCGCCGATGCGGACCTCGGCGAACCGGCCCGCCCAGTCGGCGAGCTTGCGGCTGACCTGGGCGACCTCACCGCCGGGGATCGGGCTGGTGATGCTGCCGTGGTTGAGCGCGGACAACCGCCGGGCGGTCAGGTTTCGCAGCGCCGGCACGCTGGGCGCGAGTGCCGCCAGCAGCAACGTCTTGATCAACCGGTCGTCGCCGGTGAAGGCCCGGATCCGGCCCGTCGTCTCGGCGGGGCGCGGATCGCCGCGGCGGGCCGCGTCGAGGTCGTCGTCGGTGAGGTCGTACTGGCCGAGGAGGTACGGACGCAGCTTCACGTCGTAGAGCTTCTGGGCCATCTCGAACTCGGCTTTGAGCTTCTCGGTGAAGGGCTGGTCGCCGCCGCCGCTGATCACGTCGTAGAGGTCACCGAGCGGCACGAGTTGACCGAGGCGCAGCGTGTCGCGACGGTCGACCAGCAGCTGGCGCATCAGCTTCAGAGCGGTGCGGGAGCGCTGCAGCGCGCTGGAGACGTGCACGAGCGTGGAGAGGAACGCGGGGCTGAACGGGTACGTCGACCGGAAGGCGTCGATGTCGGCGCCACTGCCGGAGTCGGTGCCGAGCAGGGTGTCGAAGACCTCCCGGCGTACCTTCGTGGTGGCGTCGAAGGCCCGGCCGATGGCCTCGCCGGCCGCGGTGTCGCGGGGTTTGAGCAGCCGGCGGCGCGCGATCTCCGGGAGGTTGCGGTCCTCCAGCTTGATCACGTCGAAGCGGCCACTGGCCAGGTTGAGGGTGTCCTGGTAGCTCAGCTCGTTGGCGCCCGTCACCTCCTCGCCGACGAGTTCACGCAGGTCGCGCTGCCGGGCGATGAAGCTGATCACCGGGATGGGCCGGCGGGTGTCGCCGCCCTCGACGAAGTTGGTGATCTTCTGGATCTCGCGGGAGACGAACTGCTGGTCGCCGATGGAGTTGGCGAGCCAGAGGATCAGCTCGTCGAGGAAGAGGATCAGCCCGTGGTAGCCGAGCTCCTTGGCGTGGCGGCTGATCTCGGTGAGGCCCCGGTCCAGCGAGACGAACGCCTCGGCGTCCTCCCGCGCGTTGCTGAAGAAGCCCCTGTTCCAGCTTGTCAGCAGGTCGTTGACCAGCTTGCGGCGCAGTTCGTCGGAGTATGCCCCCGCGAACGCCTGGTCGAGCCGCTCAGGCGTCCAGAAGGTCTCGCTCTCGCCCCACTCGTCCTCGGCGTCCCCGCCGGGCAGTCCCTCGATGAACTGCTTGTCGCCAATTTTCTCCCGCAGTGCGGCGGCCTGGTCCAGCAGCGCGTCGGTGCGGTGCACCGCCGGGATGAGCGCCTCGGGGTGCAGCGCGCGGACCCGGTCGACGTAGCCGCCGAGCACCCGCTGCTCCAGGGACCGGGCATCGAGCAGGTGGTACGGCACCAGCAGGAACTTGCGGCCGTCGAGCCAGACGCTGTGCTTCGCGATCAGCGGCGCGAACTCGTCCCGCCCCCGGGCTGCGGGCTCGCCGCGTAGCAGCGCGTGCAGCACCGCCATGAAGTGCGACTTACCGGAGCCGAAGGAGCCGTGCAGGTAGGCGGCCTTCGAGGCGTGCCCCTCGACCGCGGAGCGGATCAGCCCGAGCGCCTCGTCGAAGTTGCCGAGCAGCCGATCCGTGACCACATAGTCACGAAGGGTGGAATCGGCGTCGGCAACGCTGTCGGCGAGCTTGAGCACGAAGTCGCTCGTGCTCGTGCGCTCCGGGATGTCGATGAACTCCCGGAGCAGCGGCGCGGGGGTGGGCGAAGACATGCCGCATACCGTACCGAGAACCGCGACGAGCACCCCATCGAGCCGACCAGGGTTCGCGATAGTGACCGTTAGGTTGATCGAGGATGGTACGGGCCGCCCCGACCTCAACAACACAGGCGGTGTCGCATATCCGACCGAGGCCTCCGGCCCTTGTACCACCCCTTCAGCTTTGCCACCATGTCGGCTTCAGCAGTCGGTCCCGTCACTTTCCGGGGCTGCATCGCATGCGCTGCTGCATCACCCCTACCTGGAAGGCGTGTTCGACGGTGGATGCCAACACCTACTCGTTGAAGCAGATCCTCACGCAGGATCGGCGTTACGTCATTCCAACATTCCAGCGGGACTACGAGTGGACTCTCGACGGCCAGTGGGCTCTTCTCTTCGAAGATCTCGTGGACACCGCCGACCGCCTGTTCGAGGCACGACAGCAGGCGAAGGCCAATGGTGAACCGCTTGCGAAAGCGGACAAGAAGGTCCCGCCACACTTCCTCGGCGCCATCGTCTGTGACCAGTTGGCTGCTGCTGCCGGAGGGCTCGACCTACGCGCCGTCATCGACGGGCAGCAGCGGCTGACCACGGTCCAGCTTGTCCTGCGGGGCGTGCTCGACGTGCTGATCGAACACGGATCGCCGCGCGCGAAGCAGGTGCGCCGCTTGCTGGAGAACCATCCGGACATCATCGAATCGCCCGCGGAGAGGCACAAGCTCTGGCCCCGCCGCAAGGACCGGCAGGTCTGGCCGTTGGCAATGGCGGACGAACTGCCCGAACAGGGGGCCCACCTGTACCTGCAGGCGCGGCGCTACTTCGCCCAGCGCACGCGGACTGCGACAGAAGGAACTGAACCCGAGCGCCTGGACACCCTGGTCGACGCGTTGTTGGATCTCTTCAAGCTCGTGGTCATCGATCTTGAGGACAACGACGACGCCCAGGTCATCTTCGAGGTACTCAACGGGCGACAGACTCCCCTGTCCGCTGCGGACCTGGTGAAGAACCTGCTGTTCCTACGCGGGGAGTTGTCGGACGAGAAGGAGTTGGAGAAGGTCTACGACACCTACTGGGCTCCATTCGACGAGCCCTGGTGGAAGACGGAGGTGGGACGAGGGCACGCCCAACGCGGCCGGCGGGACGTCCTGCTCTCCGGATGGTTGACCGCAGTGTCCCGGTCCGAGGCGAGCATCAGCCACCTCTACGGCCAGGTACGGGGATACCTCGACGGCGCGAAACGGAAGACCGTGGACGTGCTCGCGGAACTCCACGACTTCGGGCAGGCCTACCGGGTCGTCGTCGGGGCTGAGCCGGCTGAGACGGAGTCGCTCCGGCGGTCCTACCATCGGCTGAACGCCCTCGGTATTACCACAGCCACTCCGCTGTTGATGTGGCTTCGCACCCTGCCACCCGGTCGCCTGTCTACGGCCGAGCACGCACTGACGGTGAGCGCGGTGGAGTCGTGGGTCGTCAGGAGGCTACTCGTCGGCGCCAACACGCGCGGCTACGGCAAGGTCTTCGTCGACGTACTCAAGGCTGCCGCCGAGGAGATGGGCGGAGATTACTCCTCCCTCGTCAATGCCGTGGTGCGTGTCCTGCGCGGCACGGACGACACCCTCTGGCCGGACAACGACGAGTTGGTCAAGGCATTCGCCACCCGCAAGTTCTACGGCAGTCTGACGCAGGAGCGGATCAGGCTGATCCTGGGGGCGATCGACCAGCACCTGCAGGAGAACAATCCGAAGACCGAGCCGGCAGCCTTCACCTACGAGAAGTTGCAGATCGAGCACGTCATGCCCAGGGACTGGCGGAAGCACTGGCCGCCGGTCGCGACGGACGAGGCTGGCAAGCTCCTGGAAACGCAGCGTCGTGATGAGGCGCTGCACCGCATCGGCAACCTCACGCTGGTGACTCCGACCTTCAACAAGTCCGTGTCAAACGGGAGTTGGGCAGTTAAGCGGCCGGAGTTCGCGCTGCAGTCGAAGTTGCAGCTCAACGCCTCGCTCGCCACCTACGGAGCGTGGACTGTCGAAACGATCGACGAGCGGAGCAAGACGCTCGCCGATCTGGCAGCCGAGGTCTGGCCGCGTCTCTCCGCCTGATCGCAGTTGCGCCTCACGCCGACGCGTCACTGCTTCCAGGGCGACTCGGGATCGAAAACGTTCGAGAGTCCCCAGAGGCCAGACGTTGGGTGGACGCCGCCAAGGAGGCGAGGAACAAGGCGCTGGACACCGGAGCAGACGGCATCGACGCCGTCAGGCGCCTCGGCAACGAGGCCCTCGACCGGGCCAGATCGGCGACGGGCAGGGTCTCCAGCCAGATCTCCGAACGGACGCTTCGTCGGCGCGAGGGCGACAAGGAAGCCTGAGTGGATAGACGGTAGGGAGGATTTGTGGTGGGAAAGCTCAAGGGAGTCTTCTGCGTCGAGGGACATTGGGATCGCGACCTGACCCGGCGTCACAGCGTACGGCCGACGCTGGAGTTGCTGGATGGGCTGGAGAGCCTGCGCTACATCCATCGGAGCGCCGTCACTCCCGAACAGTTGAGGTACCTTCTCGACGAGTGGTCGTTGCGTAAGTATGCCGCCTACGAGGTGGGATTCTTCGCGTTCCACGGCTCTCCCCGGAGCCTGTGGTTGTCTGACTCGCACGAGACGAGCCTCGGCGATATCGCCGGCTGGGTGGCGGGGCGATGGAAGGGCAAACGGATCTACGTCGGTGGCTGCTCGGTGCTTCGCGGCTCCGAGGCGTACCTCACGGACTTCCTGCACGAGACCGGTGCTGCACTGGTGTGCGGCTTCACGAAGCAGGTCGACTGGATCGAGGCAGCGGCGTTCGAGACAGTCGTGCTGCACCGGCTTGTGAACAGCGGCAAGGTCAACAGTGTCGAGCAACTCGCCACTTCCGCTCGCTGGGCGCCACTGGCGCAGCACCTGGGCTTCCGCGTGGTCTATCCGGACGGCAACAGCTTCAAGATTCCCTCGATGAGGTCGCCCGGTTCTACGGTCTCCGCGTAGCCCGCGGCTGGTGCTTGGGAGCGGTCACATGCTGGCCTCTCGCCTCGGGGCGGCCATGCGGCGGACGCCTGGCCGGCATCCCCGTCAGGACAGCAGTCGGCCAGGATGCGATGTCCCCCGACCGGCGCTCCGCTGTGCTGTCCTACCCCCGCGACAGGCGCTTCGTGGAACGTCGCACGACAGGGGCTCGATGTCCAAGATCTGTCATACGTGGTCGAAGCGAGAGTCACGCGCGTTCAGTAGATTGATCCAACGCAGTCGAGCGGCAGGGTGACGCTTTGAAATTTTCCCTCGATCTTCCGGGGCGCGGCCAAAGGGGTAGAGCCAGTGCCTGAGCAGAGTGATCCGCAGGGGCGTGGAAGGGCACCCGTCGGGAGTGGGCGGTGAATTGCTACCCCCTGGGCCGGTGAGCGCCGACGACCCTCCGTCGACTTGACGAAGGAAGCTGGCCCCGCAGGGAAGTCGGAGCAGCATGGCAGGTGAGGTGTCCCCCCGGCGGCAGAACATCAACACGCTCGCGATCACGTTGCTCGGCGTGCTCGTCGCCGGCGCCCTGACGTACGCGTGCGCGCCCCTCAACAAGCAGCAGGAGGACAGGGCGAGCGACCCGCTGGTGCAGGGGGAACCGCCGTTCCACGTCAGTGTCCGCGAGGCGTTCCACGAGGCCGACGACGGCACCACGTGGGTGTTCCCGACGGTGCTGCCCCTGACGTCGTTCTCCTTCATCCATGCCCCACCAGCCCCCGGTCAGAGCCTCGAAGAACGCCTGGCGGAGAAGGACCGGCGCCTCACCGAACTCGGCGGCACGCGGGTCGGCTGGATCTGCGCTCCGGACTGCGCCTCCGTGTCGCGCTACCGGCTGACCCTGACGGGCAACCGGAAGCAGCCGGTGCACATCGAATCCATGCGGGCCCGGATTCGGGCGGAGCAGCCGGCGCCGTCCGGGACGCGGCTGGTGATCCCGCCGGACGGCGGCGGGCCCGTCGACGTGGTCTACTTCGACCTGGACTCTCCGCGTAAGGATGCCCTGACGGCCGACCGGGACGGCAAACCGACCGGTCAGGTGTTCACCGATGTGGAGAACCGGTTCGCTGCGGAGGGAGAACCGCTGGTCTTCGAGCTGATCGGCGCGACCCGCCGGCCGGTCCGCTACGAGTGGGAGATCGTACTGGAGGTCACCCAGGACGGCCGCCGGGAGACCCTGGTCGTGGACCTGGGGTCGGGTAAACCGTTCCAGACCGTCGGCTGGCGCGCGGTGCCAAAGTATGGCGTGACATACGGCCTCGACCCGAAGACCGGGAACTCCCTCATCAAGTTGGATGGGTGAGCCGCATCAAGGCCGCCCCGCATAGTGCACGAGCGCGACCTCGTGGGGCTTGACTGCGGCGGCGTCGCCGCCGTCGCGAGGATTGAGGATACCCACTGTCCAGTACGGGTCCGTGCGGGAGATCAGCGGGTCGTCCGGCGCCTGCACGAGGATGCCGCGCTCGCCGCAGTAGTACCGGGCGGTGAGCAGGCCCGGGAGCGGCGGGTGCGGGCCGCCCCACCGCATGGTGCACTTGGTGCCGTCCCGCAGCTCGATCAGCAGCGGGTCGCGCTTCTCCTCCGCCGGCGGGTCTACACCGACGACAGGTTGCGGCATCTCGTACCGGATCAACTGGTTGTCGCCCGGCCTTCCGCAGAGCAGCCTGGTGCGGTCCGGCTCGATCCAGCAGGCGTGCGCGCCTAGCACGAACGGCAGGCACGAGACGATTTCCGGCGCGGTCGCCGAATAGGCCGGTGAACACCTGTCCGGCCGCTGCCCGTCGATTTCGGTGACCTGGTAGCCGGGAGCCGGCCGGCCGTCCCGGGTGACCGGCACGAACTGGACCACCTCGGTGCGGGCAACCGGAGCGGGGGTGCGGGTCGCGCCGCTCATCTCCAGGCACGCCGCGCGCGCCTGCAGGTCACGCTCGCTGGACGTGGTGACACAGACCACGGCATCCGCGGGCTGGGGAAGATCCGTCGTGCAGACCGGAACACCGGCCCCCTCACGGCAGCCCCAGTACAGCAGGGACACACCAGGCGAGATCACCCCGGTCAGCGTGAGAGCCCGCAGGGGTTCGCCCGGCTCCTGCATCACCCGTACGACCGGCAGGCACTCGCCGAGCACCGCCGCCTCGACGCACTCCCCGTCCCGCTCCCCCGCCGCCGAGATCTCGGCGGCGGAGGACGTGACGACCACCCGTACGGGCAGCAGTTCGGATTGCTGCCTCTCGCGCAGGAGCCGGGCACCGACCCCACCGGCGACGCCGACGAGGACGACAGCCAGAAGCAGCACCAGCGGACGCGGCCGACGTGCCATGGTCCTCCCCCTACGCTCGACGCGGTCAGTCGGTCATGCCTTCACCTTGCGGCCCCGGGTTGCCTTCGGCGGGCGCCAGGTTAGGCGGCGACTGCGGGAAACACTACGAGCGATCCGTCGCTGCTTCGTTCGATCTCAATCGAAACGTCAGCTTGGTGGACTCCCACGTTGAGACCATCACCCAGGTCGCGGAGGCGATATGCGGCTTTGAGTAGCTCATCGACCTCACCCTGCGTGAACATGATGCTTCGGAAACCACCGGGACGCTTCAATTCCAGAGTCGACAGCCGAAGGAGGACCGAGTTGATGCCCGACTCCATCTCGTCGATGCGGCGCTCGTCTTCGCGCAGTATTCCGATGAAGCTCTTGAAGGGATTGTTCGTTCCGGCCTGTTGAGCGTGCTCTACTGCTTGCAGCACGAGCACTCGGCGTTTGAGAGCGATAGCGAGTCGCGCGAACTCCACGTGCGCGCGGAATGCGCCGCCTTCCTCGTTGACACCGGGAAAGGCCTTCGTCAAGGCGCCGATCTCCACCGGGCCGTCGGGCAGCGCAGCTAGCGCAGCCTGCCATTTTGCGAGCCGACGCTTGGCTCGTTCAATCGCCGTATTGATCGCGTACGACGAGGAATCCAGTCCTAACGACAGACCGACTCTGCCCTGGTCCAGGAGGACCGACGTGGCCTTGTCGATCGCGTCCCGACAACCATCCAACTCGCTGCGTTCGTTCTCGAGTCTGTCTTCGTGCAACTGCTCCAGGAGATCGGTGATTCGCTCGATCGCTTCTTGGCGTTGGTGGTCAGCGTAGGCGCTGACGCCGACCGCGACGGCCATCAGCACCAGTGGCGCGGCCACTGTCAACGCTCCGGCGCTGGCCGCGGCCACACCGGCTGTGGTGGCCGAACCGGTTGCCGCACCCGCGACAGCGGCCTTGCCAGCAACGGGCACGAACGTGGCCTGGGCTGCGATGCCGCCGGTGGAGTTGACCAGCGCGCTGCGAACACCTCCTGCGGATGCCCTGGAAAGCATGGGCCGGACAAGTCCTTTACCGACCTGTGCGGCGACCTTAGCCGGTACCACCATTCGGTAGAGCACCTCACCGGTAGCGGCGACGTTCAGCGTCGGAGGCGCTGACTTCGCTGTCTGAGCCACGAGTTGCGACAACTGCTGAGCGAGCGGACTGGCTGCATGGAGCGGAATCCCGCCGTTCCGCTCGCGCGTGGTTGACATCGGATGCGCTTCCAGCGTGGCGATGGGGGAATCCGCAAGTGTTACCAGGACTGTTCTCAGTTCTGCGAGTCGGGCCGGTGTCATGCCCTCATCGCTCAGCAGGTCCGGCACGCTCACGGTCTCCGTCGCGAGCGTCCACACCGGCACGGGCGCCGTGTTGTCAGTTGCCACGCCGTGTCCCCTCCCCAAACTGGCATCCATCATTGCCGGTGGTGCCGGCACGGGCGTCCGCCTGGCGGCCTGTCGTCAGCTCGGCCGTCCAGTCCGAAGTGCCCTGACCGGACAGCAGGATGACGTGGCTGTCACCGCAGATGGCCGGCCAAGCCGGGTCCGTGCAGGTCGATACGACCAAAACGGCCGTCGCAACGATTCCGCGCACCGCGAGGCGGTGGCGGTATTCGAGGACCTGACCGAGGCCCAACCGGAGCTGCGCGACCTCGTTGTCCCCGACCACGCTCTTCACCTCGGCGATGAACTGCTGCCCGTCGGCGTCCCGCCAGGCCAAGTCCACCGGCACGCCGTGTAGTCCTGACCCAACTCGTATGCCGTCTCTGGCGAGGTGGTCGATCAGAGTCCGGCACAGCCGATCGTGTTCGCTGACCCCCGCGCGGTAGGCGTCCGCGTCGAACGACCGCTGCATCGGCAGGCTGGCAGCGACAGTCGGTGGGGCGTACGGCCGATCGAAGCCGCGTTGGACACCGGGGCCGGCGGCGGTGGCGGCCGCACCGTCGAGCAGCGTCTCGGCGGCGGCCCACGCCCGTGCCGCCACCTCCGGCCGATAGTCCCCGTGAAAGGGGAAATTCCTGGTGGCCAACCGCGCGGTCAGCATCCGCGCGGCCACCATGATCGGCGGCTGTTTCAAAAGCCAGAGGGCAGTCTCCACGTCCGGGCAGCGGAGCAGGATCTTCTCCTCCTCGAACGTCCTGGTCGTGTCGTCCGGCAGCTCGATGCCGCGCTCTTCCCACTCCTCGTCGTCGAGCGCTCCGGCCTTCAGTGCGGCGTAGAGAGGAGCCCGGGCCAGCCTGAGTCGCACCTCGTCGCCGCGCTCGTTCAGCCGAAGGAAGGCCACCGGGCCAACCGTCAAGCGCAGCCGTCGCCGCCCCGCCTCCTGCACCCGGGACAGCAGCCAGTGACTACCCGCCGTTGCCAGCACCTCCGGCACTGCCGTCCGCAGAACCCAGCCCGCCAGCGCCCAGGACGACTGCTGCTGCTGGTCCAGTCCGTCGCGCCAGTCACCTTCGACGACGGCCGGCGCCGGAACCGGCGGGGCAGGCTTCGGTCTGTCGAACACCCAGGCGGCCAGCTCGGCGGGTTCGGTGTGCTGCCACAGTCGAGACCGCATTCGCCCCGCCAGCAGATCGGTCAACTCGCTGACGTCAGCCGTGTTCCACCAACCGGTTGGCTCGACGCCCGTCGTCATGCCCTCACCTTGCGGCCCCGGGTTGCCTTCGGCGGGCGCCAGGACGTCAGCGCCTCGTCGGTGAGGTGCAGGCGGTTGGTGGTCTCGGCGAGGAAGCCGGCGTAGATGTCGGCCGGCGAGGCACCCCACTCCGGGTCGAACTCGCCGTGCCACTGGCGTACCCAGGGAAGGATCTCGCGCAGCCCCGCGACCAGCGGCGACAGCCGGTCGGCGGCCCAGCCGTCCTCCTGCTCGCGGGCCACGATCAGCGTCGCGAGGGCCTGGGCCTGCTCGCGGTGGTCCCAGCCGGCCCAACCGACCAGCAGCGACGGGTCACCGTCGCGGCTGGCACCCGGGTACGAGACGAACCGCTCCTTGGGCACGTCGAGCTTGCCCCGGTGCTTCCAGTAGCTGCCCTTCAGGAAATCCGCCGAGGTGTACTTCGGCGGCACCGGGATCTGCTTGCGGAACTCCCGCTTCGCCGCCTCGTCGGGCAGCGCGTCCTCCTGCCGCTGCAGGTCCCACACCTGCTCCCAGTCGGCGCGCTTGACCAGCCCCGAGTCCTTGTAGCGCAGCGCTGCCAGGTGCGGCACGTGCTCGTCGGCGACCAGGTCGGCGATCACCTTGCCGAGATCCTGACCGGGTGCGTAAAGGTTGGCGACGGTGAGCACGTCGTCGTCGCGGCGCAGCTCGTCGGCGAGCCGGGCGGTGGTCAGCGGGCGCGGCTGCTCCAGCCCGTCAACGTGGTGATACCACAGCTCCCGCGCCTCGCACCGGTCCAGCAGCCAGCCGCGCAGCGCCTTACGCTGCATGTCGTCCCAGCCATCGGTAGCCCAGCGTCGCTTGCACTCCGGCCGCTCGATCAGCCCGATGTTGCGGTTGCCCTCGATGACTGCGATCCGCCGCTGGACGACCGCCTTGTACTCCGCCGACCAGTGCGCCGGCAGCTCGGTGATCGGCGTCGACCCGTGGCGCGCGAACCACTGCGTCTCCAGGCCCTCGTCGCGCATCTTGCGGGCAAGCACGATCTCGAAGGCCCGCTGCCCGAGCTGCAGCATCGGCGGCCGGATGCTCTCCGGGGCGGTCAGGTCCTCGTCCAGCAGCCCATAGAGCGAGTAGACCTGCCAGTCCAACTCCTCCTGCAAGCAGATCATCATCCCCCGGACCGCGTGCCACTCGTAGCTGGCGGCGTCCAGCCGGTCGCGGGTCGGCACCCCGGAGGCCGCGACCGCCGCCGGGGTCACGGTGGCGAGCCGCTGCGCCGCGCCGTCGATCTCCCGGCTCAGCTCAAGGGGGTACGCCGACGGCAGCGGAAGGCGACCTACGTTAGTTCCATTGAACTGGTAACGATTCTCCCATGCCTCATCCTGAACACCACGCCCAATCCCGCTTCCACCTTTGACTTGACATACCTGCTTAAGCCAGAAGCAAACCGTCGAACTGTTTAAGATTCCCAACAGATGCTGATGCTCGACTTCACCCCTATCTTTACCGAGCTTGATGACTGGAGCCGTCTGCGAGAATGCGCGCCCCGCCCTCTCTAGCACAAAGCTGTTATGCGTGGCAATCTCGGCAAACGAAATGGCCCACGAACTGGCCTCGCTATCCTTCGGAATTTGATGCCACGAATACCACTTCCAGCCGGACGCAAAGTAGGTCCCGCCAGACCCTCCCGTCCGACCACCCAAATCAAGTCGATAGGGCCACAAACGACGGAGGTGGCCCGGCAAATCTTCGGCATCCATCAGTTTCTTGGACGGATCGTAGGGCAGAAAGACTGATTCACCTTCTTCTGTACCCCAGTCGCGGACCTGATCACCTGATATGCACTCGCTCACCGCGATCGGCTCTACACCCGCCCTGCCGAACGTGCTCCTACTGGCAAGCATGACTTCATCGGCATGAGTCATACCAAAGAATCCGATCCTCATGCATCTGTCCGACAGCCTGCCCGGTGAGGCCGCTTCCATTGACTCAACAAGCTCCAGGCCGCCGTCCTGAAGAATCCAGGGGAAGCGAGAGAAATAGCGGATCCGATTCAAATCGTCTACACCAATCCACTGGCTTGACGACTGGGGTCGCGAAATTTGAGATGTAATGGCGGCCCACACGCGCCCCAAGCTCGGATCGACTGGCACTCCGGGCTCCCCTTGAACGCTTCTTGCAGCTCGCACGGTCGAAGCGACCTTACTTGCTCGCGCCCGACCTACAAGGATTACGGTTGGCGTCCCATGACCAGGGATATATGCACCGGATGTATCGATGACGTGCGTAAGGTCAACTTTCCGCGCAAGGAAATCTACAACAAGCTTCTCACCGAACTCACGCTTCATAAAGGAGTTGGCGGTAATCTGGCCGACGTAGCCAGACCCGCACCCGTCCAACTCTCGCCGCCTCGCTAGCGCGAAGAACCGCTGAACGAATGGCACAGACAAAGCGAATGATCCACTACACGACGAGTAGAGCTGCCGATATAGCTCGTTGAGCCGCCGATCCTTTACCTGAATATATGGAGGGTTGCCCACAACCACGTGGTACCTTCCCTCCTCTAGCAGCCGAGGATCCTCATGCACGTCCTCGACGAGATAATGGAAGTCCGACAACTCGTCGGCTTCACCGCCAAAGAGATCCATCTGGCGGGCTTTGACAAGAGAGTCCCCAACCGCTAGATGCACCGGGAATACGAACCCAGCGGCGCTGTCCAAGGTCTTGAGGTCCGCAGCGCTTAGGGCGGCGACGAGGAGGCGGAAGCGGGCGATTGCCACCGCTGAAGGGTTGATGTCGACACCGTGGACGGCGTCGAGGGCGAGGCGTACTCGCTCGTGGGGGTCGCGGTTGGGGGCGTGTTGCTCCCACTCCTTCAGCAGGCGGTGGAAGGAACCGAGGACGAAGTGGCCCGAGCCGCAGGTGGGGTCGATCATCTTGACCACGTCGTGGCCGAACTCTTCGATCGCCGGGTTCAGAGTCAGGTCGAGGATGAACTCCTCGACGAACTCCGGCGTCTGGAGCAGGGCGTAGGTCTTGCGGGCCGCCTCGGAGAGGTCCTGGTAGAGGTCGCCGAGGAAGCGGGTGTCCCACTCCGGGTCGGTGAAGTCGTGCGTGAGGCCGCCGGTCTCGCCGCGTCGACGCCAGAAGGCGATGAGGTTCTTCGCCTCGTCGTGGGATAGCGGGATCTGGTAGAGCGGGTTGTGCCGCTTGTCGAACAGCGACTTGCCGGCCTGGGTGCTGGCGATGGCGTCGAAGCCTTGGCGCAGCCAGTCGCGCAGCGTCTTGTCGGGCTGGTCGCGGAAGAACTGCGCCTCGGCCTCCTCGGCCAGCACCAGCCGGTCCCCTGGGCCGGCCAGGTAGGGGTCGGGCAGCAGGCCGTTGTCCTCGCAGAAGCGTACGAAGACGGTGCCGAGCACCCAGGCGACGGCGACCTGGGTGACGCGTTCGTCGCGCCAGGCCGCCCATGTGGCGGCGGTACGCCCGACCTTGAAGGCGTGGTCGTACTCACCACGCAGGCGGAGGCGCACCTCCTCGACCGATTCGGCCTGCTCCCGCAGGTCCTTTTCCAGGTTCTTGACCTGCTTCTGCAGGTCGGACAAGAGCAGCTTCCGGTCGATCACCCGACGACTCTAGCCGTCCCGTCGACGGGACGGGGGCACCCGTTGGGACCGTTTCCGTCGCCGGCCCGCTACCTACGGCTCCCGCATCCAGGTTTTCGGGTCGGTGACGAAGACGCCCTTGCCCTGCTGGCGGCGGATTACCCGCAGCGCTTCCAGCCGGGCGTAGGCCATCTGCACGGTCCCGTGACTGACGCCGTAGTTCTGACGCAACTCGGCGATTGAGGGCAGCCTGTCCCCCGGCTTCAACTTCTTGGACCTGACGTCGGCGATCACATCGTCGGCGATGCGCCAGTAGTCCGGCACTTCTCGCATGGCACTCCTCGCGTGGCAATCCGATTCGATCACACCGCGACGCGCCTAACAAGCAGCGTTGACTCATCTGACATGTCTAGTTATGTTGATTCCGAGCCCGTCCTCGCGTGGCAACGAGTTCGGCTCATCCCCTGGTCGGGGCGGGTGTCTGTGCCCGTCCCGGCCCCGTCCGGCTGCTCTGCCGTCGTACCGCCAATCGGGCTGCGGCGGCCGAGCGGGCGGGTCGTCCGCGGCCCCCTCGCGGACGACCCGCCCTTCCCGACCCCACCGCGCGGAGCCCGCGCGCTCCCGCCGGCCCTGAAGAGAGGATCGTCGTGGCTCAGGTGTACCGAGGTGCTCAGCCCCATCCCGCCGGCTACCCGGGCCGGCTGACGCCGCACGAGGTGCGGACCCGCGAGTTCGCCGCGCGCCGGCGCGGCGTCGACCCTGTGGAGGTACGCGAGTTCCAGGCCCGGGTCTCCGACGAGCTGGCCATGCTCAACGAGACGGTACGGCTGCTCACGCAGGAGAACGACCGGATCAGGCGGGCGCTGCGCGACTGGCAGAGCATGCACGCCCGGGAGTGCCGGCCGCCGGAGGAGCATCACCGCAACTCCGGTCACTGGTGACCGCGCGCCCCTCCCCCGGCGACCTGCTCGCCGTCGACGGCCGGGCCTCGGTGCAGTTCGCCGGGGACCGCGCCCTGACCTTCCGCGTCGTCTCGGTCGCCGACCAGCCGACGTACGCCGGCTGGATCTGGCTGACCGGCTACGTCCTGAACCGGCGCGGCGAGGCGACCGCCAAGCGCGAGATCTACGTCCAGCTCGCCGGCCTCCGCCCGGCTCCTCCACCTGACGGTACGTCCCGCCGCGCCCCGCGCTCCCGCCGCGCCTCGTCCCACGCTCTGCGGCCTGATCAGCGCGGCGCCGCGAGTGGCGACCGCTCGGGGCTGCGTACTGGGGCTCAGGCTGGGTGACGTCATCGATGTGACGGGTGGCGCGGTGTCGCACACCTGCGCGGAGCAGGGGTGAGGCGACCGGCCCCGGGGGGGGGGAGAGAGAGATCACCTCGGCGGCTGACGGTCGAGGGTGGCCGGCCGCCGCTGCGGGTGCGCGGTGGGGTTGCCGGCCGTTGCCGGCGCACCGACCACCCTCTGGTACGCGACCCGGAGCGTCGGCGCCACGGTCTCGTGCAGGTAGGGAACGCCGTTGAGCCCTCCCCAGCGCAGCTTGCCCCAGGCGGAGGGATTGGTGAACGCCGCGACGAGGGTGCCGACGCCCGCGATTCGCGCCTGCTCCAGGTGTGGGGCGACCTGGCGGCGCCGGCCCATCAGCTCGGTCAGCACCTTGTGGACCTGGACGCCCTGCACGATGCACAGCGTCGGCTCCAGGATCCTTATCGTCTCCGCCAGGTGCGGGAGACAGTTGCGGCTCATGGTCGCGTCGCTCAACGATCTCGCCCCGTCGGCCGTAGCCGAGCAGAGCCGCAGGTTCGCCATGGCGTACGCGTCGAAGAGGTGCACGGGTTGCCGCACCCCGCTCATGCGGAGCTGCTCGCTTCGCGATCGTCTCCCGGCTTCCGCCCCACCGCGAGCCGGAGGGCATTGGTGGTGCCCTTCATGTGCGGATTCCGGTCGGTGAACGGCATCTCGGCCGACTTCATGACCTCAGCGTGGCGCTGATCAAGAGTCACGTTCTCCCTTGGGCGCACCGTGTCCATCGCGATGACCAGGATGCGGCACGGTTTTCCGCCCAGCGTGAGATCGTAGTGACGGCCGACGTGTGAAAGCTGCCCGGCGGCGAAGGACACCTCGGGCCGCGGCACCCCCCGCCCGTCGAACATGACAGCGCGCCGGCAACTGCCCAGCTTGCGGCAGACGCACTTGCCCGACGAGCCGAGCACCTGCGCGCCCATGTACTGGCGCAGCTTCTCGACGCGCCTCACGGTGGCGAGAGTGTCGCTGGCCACGACGTACTGCCGAACAGAGGTCGTCATGACGAGAAGTTAGCGACGGGTGACTGTTCAGACCAGCGCGCGATACGAAGAATCAGACACATGACCGAGACCTTGCGCCAGTTGGCCGCGTTGCTACGGACTCGCGACGAACTGGATGCCCGGATCGCGGCGCTCACCGGACGATCGGCGCGGCCCGGCGACGTCGGCGAGTTCATCGCCGCGCAGGTCTTCGACATCGAGCTGGCCGCCACGGCGACCCAGGCCGGTTACGACGGCATCTTCCGCTCCGGCCCCCTCGCCGGCAGGACCGTGAACGTCAAGACCTACGGCGACGCCCTCACCGGCATCGACATCAGCCCGTATCAGTGCGACTTCTACCTGGTCTTGAGTGGGCCGCCCCGGCAGCCCGGTGCGGTACGCCACCACCAGTGGCGGATATCCGCGGCGTACCTCTTCGAGGCCAGCGCCCTGCTCGACACCCTGGCCGCCCGAGGCGTCAAGATCGGCGTCGCGACGAGCCTGCGCAGAGGCGACGTCGAGGCCGCCCAGGTCTTCCCGGTGACCGGCCAGACCGCACTGCTGCGCCTCGCCCCGGAGCAGACCGCGTTGCTGTCGGAGTTTGCCTAGATCGTTGTCCCTCGGCCCCTGCGGCACGCTCAATTGTGCGGGCTCAAGCGGTCGCGCTCGCCCGACGATTCGTCAGGATGGCGAGGGTTTCCCTGCGTACGTCGTCGGTCTCGTGGACCAGTCGGCGGTGGGCGAAGCGGACCACCAGGATCCCGACGGTCGCCAGCAGCGCGTCCCGGCGCAGGTCGATCTCGCGCTGACGGGGATCGCCGTGTGTCGTGGCGCCGTCGAGTTCGATGTTGACCCGCTCCCGCTCGGCGAACAGGTCGAGATACATCGTCCTCGGCCCGACACGTACCCGCGCCTGACGGCGGAACGCTGGCATCCCTGGACCGGTGAAGACGCGCTCGTGCCCCCATATCTCCAGCGGGCTGCGACAGCCCTCGGCGAGCCTTGTCAGCAGCGTCCGGAACGTTGCCCGGTCGTGCAGTTTCGGCGCGTTTCCCAGGGCCACCGCCAGCCGTTCCGGCGTGGTGAGCCGGTCGTTGACCGCCCGGAGGACCGGCGCCCGCCGCTCGGCCGATGGCAGGATCGGCCACGAGTCGACAAGGGTCTGCTCGAGACGGGTCACCGGCTGTCCCTTCCGGACCACCACCTGCGGTGGCTCGAGGATGAGGCCCTGACGTCGGTGCACCGTCACTCCGGGCCGGCTGCGCAGGCCGGCACGGGCTGGTGCGCTGAGGTGCAACAGCTCGCCAGGATTCTGTCGACGCAGCCCCCACACGTCGAGGGCGCTGAGGTGACTGAGCGCGCCGCGCCCCTCGACCCACGCGCACGCGGCACGGCGAGCCAGCTCAGGGTCGAGTCGGCTCAGCACGGGGGCGTCGGGGCGGGTTCCCCGTCGACCGTCCAGCAGGTGCGCCGCCACGAACACCTCGGGCATCACCCGGACCAGAGCACCACTGCGACATGCCTGCCACAGCGTCCACTCCGGAACCACCTGCACGGCCGCCACGCGGGTCACCAGCCCACCGGCCCGCTCTACCAACTCCCCGAGCACCGGATTCACGCCATCGACGATGGCTACCCAGCCCACCCTCCCGCAACCGCCCCAACCCCACCCTGTGGACACCCGCCCCGCTGTGGACGACCCCCACCGGCAGCCCGCGCCTGCTATGGCAGCGCCTCGACCGCTGGCAGTCAGGCTGCAACGTGATCAGCGTGTCGAGCTGCCCAGCCGTCAACGATCACGGCGATCCGGCGGCGGCGGGCACAGGGGGCGCGAGGCAGGGCTGAACCGGGTGGCGTGAGGCTGCCAGGTGAACGGCTCGATCCAGGGCGGGTGGAGTGACGCAAGGCGGGCGGGTGTCGGAGTCAGACGGGAGCTGTGCTGCGGTGGGCGTTGACAACCCAGGCGTCCGGTAGGGCGATCCACTCGTTGTCACCCACCCGCACCGCCGCGCCGTCCAGTTTGGGCAGCAGCGCCGGATCCTCCATCGGGCAGAGCAGCCACACGTCGCCCGCCCCACCACGTGCCGCGTCGGCCAGCTCGTAGAGCCGGTCCATCGCCCGGTAACGCGCCAGCACCGCCGCGTCGTGCAGCAGCACCGGCCCCTCGCCGGCCCGCAGCTCCGCGCGCAACTCGGGCGCCGCGAGCTGCCACGCCTGCTCGACGTACTCGCCGAGCTTGATCGCCGGCCGGGACCCGGGCTCCGCGATGTCGGCTCTCAGCACCGTCTCCCAGGTCGGCTTCGGGCGCGCGTCGACCAGGGCGTGCAGGTGGTCCAGGAAGCGGGCCGCCACGTTGACCGGCCGGGCGCCGAAGCGCCGGACGAGTTCCTCGCGGGCCGGGGCGTACCGGTTGAGGCGTACCGTCAGGGCCCGGAAGCCACCGGTGGACCTGGCGCCCGTCAGCCGCTCCTCGGCGCGCATCGCCGCCGCCAGGTCCGGCGACTCGGCCGTCCACCGGCTCGGCGCGGCCGTCGCCGACGGGCGACGCTGCACGATCGACATGGAGGACGAGGCGTTGCGGGGCGGCGGCGGGACGTAGCGATCGCGATCCCAGCGCAGCTCGAAGCCGGCCTCGGCAAGCAGCCGGTCCAGCTTGGGGTGACCCGGTAACGGGTCCAGCTCGGGGAACCGCGCCGCCACCCGGTCGGCCACCTGCTCAGGAGTCAGGCCGCGCCGCTTGTCGGGCCCGGTCGCCGGGGGCACCACACCGGCCTGGGCCAGCCGCAGCGCCCGGACCGGGTCGAGGTCGCGAGGATAGAGCTCCAGTCGCGCGGTCGCGGCGGCCCGCTCCGAGGCCACCGCCGCGAGCAGCACCCGGCGTCGCTCGTCGATCGCGTCGGCCGCCCCGCCTGGCGCGGTCACGGCCGCGAGGGTACGCAGCACCGTCGCCGGGCTCGGCAGCACCTCGCTGGCGGCGAGCTTGTCGGCGGCCTTGCCGAGGGCGTCGGCGTAGTCGAGCAGGGCCGGCGCGGCCGGGGTGTCGGGGGCGTCGTCCTCGCCCGCTTCGAGGGCCACCAGCAGCCGCTCGCCGTGGCGGCGCAGCAGCAGGCGCGGCTCGTCGGCGAGGGCGTCGACCTCCACGGCGGCCCGCACCGCGGCGAGCGCCACCGCCTGGCGCAGCGCGTCGCCGGTGCGCACCGAACCCCGGCTGCCGAGCAGCGCCGTGGCCAGCTCGCCGACGCCCGACACCCGTCCCCCGTCGCGCAACAGCTCGATGATCTGCGTACGCACGCTGCCGATCACCGGGATGTCATGCCAGCGCTTGCGCTGCTTGCCGAGGATCTGCGCGACACGGGCGGAGCTGACCCCCAGCGCGGTGGCGACCTGTGGTTGCTGCGGCCAGGGTGGCAGCGCCGGCAGCCTGCCGGAGGAGTCGGGCAGATGCAGCAGCAGCCGGGTGCCCTCGATCTCGGTGCCGTTGCGGCCGTTCTTCGCCGGCAGGAGCAGCGTGGCGATCGCGTCCACGCCGACGCGTACCAGATCGGCGTCGCCGTTGCCGGCGGTCTCGGTGGCGGCCTCGGCGGTAGCCGCCTTGCGGGCGGCGGGGGTGGTGGGCAGGGTCTCCCGCTCCCCCAGCCGGCCGCGCCACTCCTTGACCCGGCGCTGCAGCTCCTTGCGGGTACGCGCGCCGAGGCCGGGGAGGGTGGCCAGCCTGTTCGCCACGGTGAGCAGCTCGCCGACGGTGGTCGCCTCCAGCCGGTGGGCGGCGGAGACGGCGCGCGGGGTGAGGCCGGCGGCCTCCAGCGCGGTGGCCCGGGTAGCCCTGGTCGCGGCCTCGTCGCGGGCCGCCTCGGCGGCATGCTCGTCCGGCTCGTCGGCTTCGATCTCCGGGTGGTCGGTGCCGACCGGGGCGCTCGCGTCGGAGCGACGGAACACCTGGTGCCAGGCGTCGCGCATGTCCTTCAGCGAGGCGAACCGGTGCCGGTGGTCCCGGTGCAGGGCCTGCCGGAAGAAGTCGACCAGGTCGTCGCGGACCGCCGGGTCGAACGCCTCCACGGCCAGCACCGGCGGGCCCTCGGTGAGCTGCGGTTCCGTGCCGCCGTCGCCCCAGACCGGCAGCTCACCCGAGGCCATCTCGTGCAGGGTGACCGCGAGGGCGTACCACTCGGCGTGCTTGTCGTAGACCTGCCGGTTGGCAGTGCCGAGGAACGGGTCCAGGTAGCGGGGGGTGCCGGCGGCGGTCTCCTTGACCGAGACACCGGCCAGGGAGAAGTCGAACAGCACCAACTGCCGGGTGCGGTTGGGTCGGACCCGGATCGCGATGTTGTCGGGCTTGATGTCGCGGTGGTAGACGCCCTCACCCTCCAGGTAGTCGAGCGCCCCGAAGAGGTAGTGGCTGTAGGTCTCCAGTTCGTCGACGGTCAACCGGCCGTCGTCGCGCAGCTTGCGGGCCAGCGTCAGCTCGCCCGCGTGCTCCAGCACCACGACGGTGCGGTTGCCGAGCTGCAGGGGCTCGGGCCGGGCCAGCCGGATCACGCGGGAGTCGGTGAGTGGGCCCAGCACCCGAGCCTCGTGCGCGAGCCGGGCGCCCTTCTCATCGGAGAGGCCGACCTTGAGCACCTCGTCCCTGCCGGTGCGCTGGTTGTACGCGAGAAACGCCCGGCACGTCGAGCCGGTGCCGAGCCTCTTCCTGATCGTCCATTCGCCGACCCGGTCGCCGCCGCGCGCCTCCAACGGGTCGACCTGTTCGGCTTCCGGCTCCTCCGGGTGCACCGAGGCGGGCGGCGGGGCGGTCAGCTCGTCCTCGACGACCTGCAGCATCTCGATGAACTCGGCGATGGTGGTGAGCCGCTGCGTCGGCACCGGGGCGGTGGCCGCCTGGATCAGCTCGTCGGCGAAGAGGCTGATCCCGTCGGCCACGGCGGTGGCCCGCAGCCCGTTGTCGCGGGCCAGCCGGGAGAGCAGTTCGGGACGCTTCGCTGCCGGCGGCTCACCGGTCAGCATCAGGTACGCCAGCGCGCCCAGCCCGAAGACGTCCATCGCCACCGCGTCGGGCTTCGGGGCGGTCAGCTCCGGCGCGAGGTACGCCTCGGCGGAGTGCTCGATGTGCGACGCGGCGTGCGAGGAGTGGGTCACCGGTTCACCGCTGCTGCCGCCGGCGGTGTCTATTCCCCTGGTCGCCGCCTGCCAGTCGCTGACCTGTAGCTGCGGCACCAGCCAGGCCTCGTCCTCGCTGCCGCCCCGCCGTCGACGACCCGGGCTGACGAGCACGCTGCGGGCCGACAGGGCGCGATGGTGCAGCCGTCGGCGGTGCGCGTACGCCACCGTCTCGGCGAGCTGACGGATCATGGCGAGCCGGCTCAGCGCGTCGAGACGGTTGCCGTACTGGGCCATGTAGTGGTCCAGCCGGAGCGAACGGGGGTCGTACCGGAAGATCAACGCCGGTCCGGCCTCGTGTGACTCCATCGAGTCCACCCGCACGATGCCCGGGTGGTTGATGCCGTGCAGCACGGTCATTTCGCGCTTGGCGGCGCGTTCGATGCTGGCCCGCTCGGACTGCACCGCGTTGCGTTCGACCAGGTAGATCCGGATCCGCCGGTGCTCCCGCTCCAACTCCCGATGTCGGGCGTGGTGGTCCTGCCAAGTCGGTCCCAGATCGAACGGGCGGGTCTCCAGTTCCCACGCCCCGATCTGGTAGTGCTTACGGCTGCGGGCGATGCCAACGGCCTTGAGCAGATCCGGCAGCGCCGCGGACATCTCCTTGGTGACCCGCTGACGCTCGTCCTGCGGCGGGCGCTGCAGCAGCGAAGCGACCGTCGGCAGCGGGCCCGGCTGGTGGCCGGGAGCCGGCTCTGGACCGTGGATGCCGTGCAGGTGGTGCTCGGCGAGGTTGACGATCAGACCCGGCTTGGAAAGGAAGACAGCCGCCTGCACGAACGGGATCTTGAGCGTCGGCCCCTTACGCTGGCTCGCCGCTACCTGGAGCAGAGACTTGATTTTCTTGGCCTTAACGTCCGCCAGGTGCAACGGGTTGTCGAACGTGCGAGTGCCGCTGGGGCCACGCAGGATCCAGTTGGAGCCGCTGGAGGTGAGCTGGCCGTTGAAACTCTTGATTTCGATCAGATAGAGCCCACCCGGGCCGGCCACCAGAAGGTCGACCTCGTACGGGTGGCCGGTCTGTGCGGTGAAGGTGAAGTTCGACCAGGCGCGGTAAGGCTCCGTGTCGGGCAGCAACGCCTGGACGTGCGCCAACGCCTCCCGTTCGTGCGCGAACTGTGACGGCGTGATCGTCGTCCACCGGCCCTCCTGCATGCCAGAGATCCTAGGCCCAGGTGACCCACCCCCCGGCGCCAGCCAGTTGAGCTACCGTCGTGGCGCACGACGCCGTCCCGACCACCTTGGCATCGTCACTGTCCCTGACGGGGACTGGTGAATCATGATCGGCTTCGGCGACCCGGCGAAGACGCCCCACCGCGCCTCGCAGGGCAGACGCGGACAGGGCGCCGACAGCGTGACCAGCGGCCCGCGATGGGACGCGTCCACGGACTCGCCGCACGGTTGGTCGCTTCTGGCGGAATGGGCGGGTGGGATGTTAGGCAGGGCTTCCGGTCGTTTCAGCCGCAGGCCGCGCCTCCGGTGTCTGCCGTAGCGCTCTGTCTGCCCGGATCTCGTCCAGCCGTGCTCCGAGGATCATGGCCTGGGCGACCGAACCGCCGTTGACGCCGAGGCCGCCACGGGCCGCGCCGTAGAAGAGATCCCGCGCCTCGTTCGCCCGTTGCACCAGGTCGTCGGGGTCGTCCCCCACGAGGGGTTCGCGGGCGGCCCGCTCGATCCCCCACACGGCGTCTCGCCAGGTGCGCGCCGCCGACACCGTCGAGGCGTCTCCGAGCAGCAGGAGGCTCTCCCATGCCAGGGTGTGCCGGACGTCGGCCTCGGCCAACCGGGCGAGCCCTTCCTCCCGGTCCATGGGGTGCGAGCGCGAGTGGGGTCGCTGACCGCTGAGCATGCGCGCGGCGACGGCGTGGATCTCCTTGACCACCCGGGCGAACTCGACGTACGCGTCGAGCCGCCGGTCGTCCCAGCGAATGGTCTGGCTCCGCTTCCAGCGGTTTCGATCGGCGACGGAGGTGGCGACGATCGTGCCAATGGTGCCGATCAACACGCCGATGAGCGCGGGCAACTGCGCGACGACACTTCCCATGGCTGCGAGCCTGCCAGCCGGTGGCAACCGTAGCCGCCCCCGGGTCACCTGCCGAGCATGCGCGGTGGCGGCGTGCCCGCCCAGGCCCACGTCTCCAGCGCACCGCGGTCGATCAGGACGATGCCGAGCTGTCGGGCGAGACGCACGCCGTCACCGGCGGTGAACAGCCCGTTGGTGACGATCGCGCACAGCTCACCGCCGTGCACCTCCCGGCAGGTGCCGGCAAAGCGCTGGATGGCGGCGCTGCCGACCCGATTCGTCAAGCTCTGCCGCTTGCACTGCACGACGACGCGCCGGCCGTCCGGGGCGAGCGCCGTGACGTCCGCTCCCCGGTCCCCGGAACCTCCTCTGACGTGGACGTGCCGGAATCCTGACGCCTCCAGCAGCCTGCCGAACCACTGCTCGAACTCGGCCCCGGTCATCGTGTCGGTCACCGCGACGACCCGGTCGCGCTCGGCCTGCTCCGCCCGCTGACGCGCCCGCTGCTTCGCCCTGGCCGACAGCAGGACGACGACACCCGCGACGGCGACCAGGACCAGAACGGCCGACCAGTACGGGTGCCTCCGTACGAAGTCGACGATCAGGAGGACCGCGACGACCACGGCCAGCCCTCCGAGACCAAGAGCCCAGCCGTTGCCCGAGCCACCTCCGGAACGGCCACGCCGCGCGGATCTTGCCCGGCCGGCCGGCCGTCGCCTGCGGTAGTGCCCCCGCACCCGGGACCCGTTCCGGCGGACGTGGGGCTTCACGTACGGCATGCGGCACCTCCGAGGGATCGGAAACCCAGCTTCCCGTCCCGGTACGACATACGCGGCGCACCCATGTCGACACTGTCAGCTATCGGTCACTTCGGAACAGCCGATTGCCGGGCTTGACCCTCGAGCTGGTCGAGTCCCCAGCATGTGACGCGGAGACCCGACGGCCGGTTCACCCGGCCACGACCGCGAGGAGCACCGTGGACACGAACGACGCCGACGAGGTCATGGCGGACATCGGCCGAGCCCTGGAGCTCGGCGGGACCGCCGCGCGGGACGCCCTCACCGCGCTCTGGGACCGGGTCGGCGACACCGGGGACGCCCTGCACCGCTGCACCATCGCGCACCACCTGGCCGACCTTCAGGAGACCGTCGCGGAGGAGCTGCGGTGGGATCGCCACGCGCTGGCCGCGGTCGCCGACCTCGGCGACGACCGCCTCCAGCGGCACCACGCCGGGTTGCGGGTCCGCGCCCTCCTGCCGTCGCTGCACCTGAACCTCGCCGACGGGTACCGCCGGGCCGGGGACGTCGAGCGTGCCCGGCACCACGTGGCGGTCGCGGCGCCCCTCGCCGCCGAGTTGCCGGACGACGGGTACGGCTCGATGATCCGCGACGCGATCACCCGGGTGGCCGGGCTGCTCGACAGTGGGTCGCGGGAACCTCTCGTCGTGCCCTGAGCTGCTTCGGTGTTAGGAAGGGCACCTTCTACTACAGAATGCGTTAACAAGGTGCCCTTCCTTACACCGCGGTCAGCTGGGGATGTCGCGGCGGCGGAAGCCGGCCAGGCCGGCCGCGAGCAGCGCCGCCGCCACCGCCGTCAGCACGACCAGCGGCAGCGCCGCCAGGTCGCCCGCCGGCACCGACGGCACGTGGGTGTACGGCGACAGGTTCAGCGCCGCCTGCGGCAGGTCGAGCACCGCACCGAGCTGCCCGAGCAGGAGGAACACGAGCAGCGCCACCCAGGACAGTGCCACCGACCAGCGGGGCAGCAGCCCGAACAGCGCCGTGACCGCCCCGGCCACCACCAGCAGGGCCGGCAGCCGTACGAGCGCCGCCCCGCCCAGCTCGATCGCCTGCCCGAGGGGGTCGCCCGCGACCAGGCCGTAGCCGAGCCCGGTGGTGAGGCCGCCCAGCAGCACCAGGGCGAGCGCACCCAGCGTGGCGGCGAGCGCCTGGGTGCCCAGCCACCGGGTGCGGCTGACGGCCGTGGCCAGCACCGCCTCCAGCGGGCCGCCGGCCTCGTCGCCGCGCGTACGCAGCAGCGCCTGCACGACGTACGCCCCGATGGTCAGCGCGAACAGCCCCAGCATCGCGGCCAGGTACGCGTCGATCAGTTTCGCGCTGCCACCCATCGCGGTGATCGCCTCGGCGGCGGCCGGGTTCTCCTCGATCATGGCGTTGAACTCGTCGCCGGCGATGCCCATGGAGAATCCGAGCACCGCCACGCCGACCGCCCAGCCGAGCAGCGTGCCGCGCTGCAACCGCCAGGCCAGCCCGCGAGGGCTGAGCAGTCGGGGCGCGGCCGTGGCCGGCCCCCGCCGGGGCGCGACCAGCCCGGCGCCGATGTCCCGCCGCTCGGCGAGCGCGTAGGCCAGCGCCACCCCGGCGACCAGCAGCGCGACGGGCAGCGCCAGCGTCCACCAGCGTTCGCCGCCGAAGGCCCGCACCTGGTTGCCCCAGCCCAGCGGGGAGAGCCAGGACGGCCAGGCGCTGACCACCCGCAGGCCGCCGTCGGTCTGCGCGCCCAGCACGTCGCCGGCCGCGCGGAGCAGGAAGGCGACCCCGACGGCGGCGGCGGCGAGCGCGTTGGCGCCCCGGGAGGTGACCGACAGCTGGGCGGTGACCGCGGCGATGCCCGTGAACGCCACCCCGACGCCGCCGATGGCGCCCGCCGCGGCGACGGATCCCGCGAGCGGCAGACCTGAGGCGGCCAGGGCGGCGGCGAGCAGCGCGGTGGCCGCCACGTTCGCCGCGACGACCACCAGCAGCGCGGCGGTGAGCAGCGCGTACCGGCCGACGACGGAGGCGCCCAGCAGCTCCGCCCGGCCGGTCTCCTCGTTCTGCCGGGTGTGCCGGACCACCGCGAAGGTGCTCAGCAACGCGGCGAGCAGGGCCAGGGTGACGTACGTCTCGGCGACCACCACCGCGCCGAGGTCGCTGCCGGCGATGGGGCCGTTGAACGCGCGGGCGACCAGGCTGGACGCCGAGGTGCTGGCGTAGCCGACCCGGGCCGCCTCGTCGGAGTAGACGCCGTCGACGCTGGCCGCGAGGGCGTAGCCGAGCAGGGGCGTGCCGAGCACCCAGACGGCGAGCCGGATCCGGTCGCGGCGCAGCACGAGCCGGGCGAGCCGCCCGGTGCCGGCGAACGCGTTCATCGGACGCCCGCCTGCCGGTCGGTGGCCGGGCGGCGGCCGTTGGTGGCGTGGGCGGCGCGCTCGTCGCCGTAGTGCCGCAGGAACAGCTCCTCCAGGGTGGGCGGGGTGCTGGTCAGCGCGCGGACGCCGAATCCGACGAGGAGTTTGAGCAGCTCGTCGAGGTGGGCGGGCTCGACCTCGAGGTGGATGCGCCCGTCGACCTCGCGCACCTCGTGCACGCCGGGCAGGGCGTCGAGGCCGGTCGCCGGTTGCGCGGTCTCGACGGTCACCGCCGTACGGGTGAGGTGACGCAGCTCGGTCAGGGTGCCGGATTCGACCGTGCGGCCCTCGCGGATGATGCTGACCCGGTCGCAGAGCGCCTCGACCTCGGCCAGCACGTGGCTGGAGAGCAGCACGGTGGCGCCGTCCTGCTTGAGCTGGCGGACCTCGTCCTGGAACACCGCCTCCATCAGCGGGTCGAGCCCGGAGGTCGGCTCGTCGAGCACGTAGAGCTCGACGTTCGAGGCGAAGGCCGCGACGATGGCGACCTTCTGCCGGTTGCCCTTGGAGTAGGTGCGGCACTTGCGCGTCGGGTCGAGGTCGAAGCGTTCCAGCAGGTCGTCGCGCCGCCGCCGGTCGAGGCCGCCGCGCAGCTCGCCGAAGAGGTCGATGGCCTCGCCGCCGGAAAGGTTGGGCCACAGGTTCACGTCGCCCGGCACGTACGCCAGCCGGCGGTGCAGGGCGACCGCGTCGCGCCAGGGATCGGCGTCGAACACCCGCACGTCGCCCGCGTCGCGGCGCAGCAGGCCGAGCAGGACGCGGATGGTGGTGGACTTGCCGGCGCCGTTGGGGCCGAGGAAGCCGTGCACCTCCCCCGCCTCGACCCGCAGGTCGAGCCCGTCGAGCGCACGAACGCTGCCGAACGTCTTGACCAGGTTTTCGATGGAGATGACGGGCATGACCCCTCCTGCCACTGACGGTGCAGACGACGCCACTGTACTGACCGGTGGTCAGTCGAATCAACGAGGCTGCCGCCTATCGGTCAGGCGCCGGATAGGCTGGCCGCCATGACCGTGGAGGCTCCCGACGACACGCGTACCCGGATCCTGCGGGCCGCGCTCGACCTGTTCGCCGAGCACGGCTACCAGCGCACCTCGCTACGCCAGATCGCCGAGCGGCTGCGGCTGACCAAGGCCGCGATCCTCTACCACTTCCCCGCCAAGGAACACCTGCTCATCGCCCTGGTCGAGCCGCTGGTGGCCGACCTGGAGGCGCTGCTCGACGCGGCCGAGGCGGGGCCGCCGGAGCGGGCCCGGTGGGCGCTGCTGGAGGGCTGGGTGGACACCATGCTGCTCCACCGCCGCCCACTCGGCATGCTCTTCCACGACATCGCGCTGATCACCAAGGGCGACACCCACCACCGCCTGATCCGGATCGCCATGCGCGCCAACCACGTGATCGCGGGGCCGGACGCCGGGCGCCGGGAGCGGGTCCGGGCGGTGCAGGCGGTCGCCGCGTGCAGCGACCCGGTGGTCTTCTTCACCGACGTGCCGGACGAGGTGCTGCGCGCCGACATGCTCGACGGCGTACGCCGGCTGCTCGGCGATCCGCCCGCGCCCGCCGGGCCGGCCGGCGACGGGCGGGAGTCCACTGCCGACGGACGGGAATCCGGCGCCGGCGGCGGCCCGGCGCTAGGCCGGCGGCGACCCGGCCGGCCGAGGGCGATGAGCCCTGATCAGGTCGAACGGGCCCGCCGGATGCACGCCGACGGCACGCACGCGGTCGACGAGATCGCGACGGCACTGGGGGTCTCGCGGGCCACCGTCTACCGCCACCTCGACGCGGCGTCGCAGCAATAATGAGACGGGTTGTCAGACTGTTCTGAGACGGCGCGACGAACGCGGTGGCGGTCCGGCACTGGCGGGGGCGCACTACGCTGCGGCCCTCCCCATCGAAAGGAACAACCATGCGCAGGACGCTGCTGCCGTTGACCGCGCTCGCCCTGGTCCTCGTGGCGGGCGGGTGCAAGGTCGAGATCAACGGCGGCGATACACCGGGCCCCGGCGGTACGACCGTGCCGTCGGACTCACCGGTGGCCGACCCGCCGTTCGGCGACGGCAGCAGCGCGAACGACAACGTCTCGCCACCCGCCGCGCAGCCCGCCAAGGTCCCCGCGCTGACCTGCGACCAGGTGGCCGAATCGGAGCTGGGCAGCACCAAGGTGCGGTACAACGACTACCCCGACCCGATCCCGCTGACCGAGGGGCGCTGGGCCGGTGAGGACGGCGTGGTGGTCACCCTGCAACCGCCGTGCGCGATCGGTGACCTGACCGGCGACGGCGCCCCCGACGCACTGCGCGCGGTCATGCTCGACGGCGGCGGAACGGGCAAGTTCTGGGGCATCGTGCTCTGGCGCAACGTCAAGGGCGCCCCGGCCTATGTCGGCACGGCCGATATCGGCGACCGCACCCCGATCGAGAAGGTCACCATCAGCGCCGGCCAGGCGCAGGTGGTCTATCTGACCCGACCCGACGACGCCTCGATGGCCGAGTTGGTGATCGAGCGGACGGCCACCTACCGGCTCATCGGCGACAAGCTGGAGGAGATCGGGTACGTCGACAAGCCGCACTCCTAGTCCGCGCTGACCCGGGGACCGGGTACCGGTACCCGGTCCCCGGTCCCCGGGTCTTCCTCGATCCGACATCGTCAGGGCGTCGTCGTCACCTGTCGGCACGGCGGAGCATCGCGTCCGTCTCGGGATCGGGCATGAGCTCCCGGACCTCCTGCGCGCAGCGGCAGGCGTCGGCAAACCTGGCAGCCCAGCTCAGCGCCTCCTCGCGGGCGGCCACGTCGATTATCACGAACCCGCCGAGGAACTCCCCGGTCTGCGGGTGAGGGACATCGGTGACCGTCCCGTCCGTGGCCACGACGCTCGCCCGCTGGCGTTCGATTCCCGCGCCGAACACGAAGACGCCGGCGTTCACGGCGTCCTGGACCACCGCGTGCGAGGCCTTGCCCACGTCGGGCCAGTCCTCGTCGGGGATGTGGTCCATCGCGCCGTCGTTGAACGAGACCACGTACCGGGCCATCCCATGTCTCCCTTGTCCCGGCGGCCGCGTACAGCCGCCTCTCGTCTGCTCTCCGAACGGCTCGCGCCGGATCCGAGGCTATGCCAGGCCGGCCGCGAAGCGCTTGCTCCTCACGCGGCGTCATGCCACATAGTCGGTGGCGTGGAGGAGCACCTGACCGTGGGGCGGGTGGCGCAGTTGGCCGGCGTCAGCGTCCGCACCCTGCATCACTACGACGAGATCGGCCTCCTGCAGCCGTCCACCCGGACTGCGGCCGGGCACCGGGCCTACTCCGCGGGCGACGTGGAGCGGCTCCGGGAGGTGCTCGCCTACCGGCGGCTCGGCTTCGGACTGCGGGAGATCGCGGCTCTGGTCGACGATCCGGCCACCGACGCGGTCGCGCACCTGTGCCGGCTGCGCGGCCTGCTGATGGACCAGCGCGACCGCGCCGCTGCCATGGTGACGGCCATAGACAGGGAACTGGAGGCACGGGCAATGGGAATCAGGACGACACCGGAGGAGCAGCTGAAAGTGTTCGGCGCACAGTTGTACGACGTCATCGGATCCGCCTACCCGGCGACGCGGCGCACCGAGCCACGGATCGCCGCGCGCATCTGGGATGCGCTGGGGGACGCCCGAACGGTGTTGAACGTCGGGGCCGGCACCGGCTCCTACGAGCCACCCGACCGCGACGTCACGGCGGTGGAACCGTCGGCGGTCATGCGGGCGCTGCGTCCGCCGGGCGCGGCGCCGTGCGTGGCCGCCGCCGCGGAGAGCCTGCCGTTCGAGGACCAGTCCTTCGACGCCGCGATGGCGGTCAGCACCGTCCATCACTGGCCGGACCCGGTCGCCGGGCTGCGTGAGATGCGGCGGGTGGCCCGTCGCGTGGTGGTGTTCACGTACGACGCCGACGACACCGGCTGGCGGCAGCGCTTCTGGCTCACCCGCGACTACCTGCCCGAGTTCGCAGAACTCCTCGTCGGCTGGCCGTCCCTGGCCGACCTGACCCGCGCGATCGGGGGACGCGCGGAGCCGCTACTCGTCCCGTGGGACTGCGCTGACGGCTTCTTCGAGGCACACTGGCGCCGGCCCGAGGCGTACCTGGACGAGCATGTCCGCCGCGCGGTCTCGGTGTGGACCAGAGTCGGACCGCAGGCCGAGCAACGGGCGGTCAGCGCACTCCGCGCAGACCTCTCCTCAGGCCGGTGGGCCGAGCGCAACCGCGATCTCGTCGCCCTCGACGCCGCCGAACTCGGCCTCCGCCTGCTCGTGGCCTGAACCACTGCGCGCGAGATCGCCACCAGGGGGCGATCTCGTCGTGCCAGGCTGCCGATAGCATCGCCGGCGTGGCGACGCGGCTTGTGCAGATCAACATGAAGGCTCGGGACGACTCCGCGCTGGGCGGTTTCTGGGCGGAGGTGCTCGGCTGGGGAGTCTCCAGCGAGGGACCCGGCGTGACGAACCTCGAACCCGAGGGCTTCGTCTACCCCGACCCCGTCGCTGTCTGCATCGACCTCGTCGTCTCTCCGGAACCCAAGACGGTGAAGAACCGCGTGCACGTCGATCTCGCCACCACCTCGGCGGCCCATCAGGCGGAGCTGATCGCGCGCCTGAGGCAGCTCGGCGCGACGCCTGCCGACGTGGGCCAGGGCGACGCCCCGTGGACGGTCATGGCCGACCCGGAGGGCAACGAGTTCTGCGTGCTGGACTGGCACGACCCGATCCGGGACACCGGACCCATCGCCACGGTGGTGGTCGACTGCGTGGATCCGCGAGCCATGGCCAGCTTCTGGGGCCAGGCCATGGACTGGACCGTGCACAAGGTGACCGACCAGAACGCGGTCCTGCGCTCCGCCCAGGGCGTCGGCCCGTATCTGCAGTTCCTCCGCACGCCCGACGTGAAGACCGGGTGGAACCGCGTCCATCTCGACCTCCGCCCGTACCCGGGTGACGACCTGGAGGCCGAGGCGGCCAGACTGCGGGCTCTGGGCGCCACCGCCATCGACCTGGATGTCCCGTGGAGGGTCCTCGCCGACCCGGAAGGCAACGAGTTCTGCCTCCTCACCCCGGCCTGACCCACACCCTCGGCCCTGCGCACGGCAGGTCCCGTCGTTGAATGTCCGAGCGCGACCCGTCAGCGACGCATGCGGGCGTTGAGGCGGGCCGCCTGGCGGGTCAGGTGGTCGCGCTCGGCGAGGTTGGGCGCCCGGTGGGCCGCCTCGGCGTACCACCGGGCCGCCGTCGGCAGGTCGCCGTCGCGCTCGTGCAGGTACGCCGCCACCGCCGCGTACCGCGGCAGTGACCCGTCCAGCGCCGCGAGCGCCGCCAGGCCCGCGCGCGGCCCGTCGGCCTCGCCGACCGCCACCGCCCGGTTGAGCCGGACGACCGGGCTGTCGGTGAGGCGCGCCAGTTCGTCGTACCACTCGACGATCTGCACCCAGTCGGTCTCCTCGGCGGCGGGCGCGTCGGCGTGCAGCGCCGCGATCGCGGCCTGGGCCTGGAACTCGCCCAGCCGGTCGCGGGCGAGGGCCGCCTGGAGGACGTCGACGCCCTCGGCGATCGACGTGGTGTCCCACCGGCCGCGGTCCTGCGCGGCGAGCGGCACCAGGCTGCCGTCCGGCGCGCGCCGGGTGGCGCGCCGGGCGTGGTGCAGCAGCATGAGGGCGAGCAGCCCCGCCACCTCGGGATGGTCGATCACCGCCGCGAGCTGCCGGGTGAGCCGGATGGCCTCGGCGGCGAGGTCGACGTCGCCGGAGTATCCCTCGTTGAAGACCAGGTAGAGCACGCGCAGCACGGTGGCGACGTCGCCGGGCTGGTCGAACCGTACGCCGGAGACCGTGCGCTTGGCCCGGCTGATGCGCTGCGCCATGGTCGCCTCGGGCACCAGGTACGCCTGGGCGATCTGCCGGGTGGTCAGCCCGCCGACGGCGCGCAGCGTGAGCGCGACCGCCGACGACGGCGTCAGCGACGGGTGGGCGCAGAGGAAGTAGAGCTGGAGCGTGTCGTCCACGGCGGGTACGGGCCCGGGCGCCGGCTCCTCGTCGACGCGGTCCTCCCGCCGGCGGCGGGAGGCGTCGGCCCGGGCCGCGTCGAGGAAGCGGTGCCAGGCCACCGTGACCAGCCAGCCCTTCGGGTCCCGGGGCGGGTCGGCCGGCCAGGCGCGGACCGCCTCGACCAACGCGTCCTGCACGGCGTCCTCGGCCGCCACGAAGTCGGCTCCGCGGCGGACGAGGACGCCGAGCACGGCCGGCGTGAGGCTCCGGAGCAGGGCCTCATCCATGCGCGAGGCACTCCGTGATGGTGGGTGGCTCGGTGAGGAAGGGGCGCAGCTCCAGCCACTCGTGGATCGGCTTCCCGCCCGCCCCGGGGGCGGCCGACAGCTTCCCGGCCAGCTCGACGGCGCGCTCGTAGCTGTCGACGTCGATCACCATCCAGCCGGCGATGAGGTCCTTGGTCTCGGCGAACGGGCCGTCGGTGACCGGCGGGCGCCCCTCACCGTCGTACCGGACGAACGTCCCCTCGGGGGCGAGCGCCTGGCCGTCGACGAACTCGCCGGTCTCCTCGAGCCGGGCCGCGAAGTCGTTCATGTACCGCACATGCGCCGAGATCTCCTCCGGCGTCCACTGGGCCATCGGCACGTCGTTGACGGCGGCCGGGGCGCCCCGGTAGTGCTTCAGCAGCAGGTACTTGGCCATCGCGGTTCTCCTCGGTGCTCGTGCGACCCATTGTCGTCGCGCTCACCCCGGGGACGGAGCCCGCCACGGGTTCTCGACATCGCCCGCCGGATTCTTTCCAGGAATTTCAGACGCGGTGCGCGGGCGAGGCCAGGGTGGCGTAGCGGCCGGCACGCTCCAGCAGGCTGTCGTGGCTGCCCGACTCGACGATCCGGCCGTGGTCGAGCACGGCGATCCGGTCCGCGTTCCGCACCGTGGAGAGCCGGTGCGCGATGGTGATCGTGGTACGCCCCCGCGCCACCTCGTCGAACGCCCGCTGCACGGCGCGCTCGGTCTCGGTGTCCAGCGCGCTGGTGGCCTCGTCGAGGATCAGGATGCGCGGGTCGCGCAGCAGCGTGCGGGCGATGGCGAGGCGCTGCTTCTCGCCGCCGGAGAAGCGGTGCCCCCGGGAGCCGACGACCGTGTCGTACCCGTCTGGCAGCCCGGCGATCAGGTCGTGGATCTGCGCGGCGCGGGCGGCTGCCTCGATCTGGGCGTCGGTGGCGTCCGGGCGGGCGTAGCGCAGGTTCTCCCGCACGGTGGTGTGCAGCAGGTACGTCTCCTGCCCGACCACGCCCACGATCTCGGCCAGGTCGGCCAGGCGCATCTCGCGCAGGTCGACGCCGTCGATGGTGATCCGGCCACTCGTCGGGTCGTGCAGTCGGCTGACCAGCCCGGCCAGGGTGCTCTTGCCGGAGCCGGTCTCGCCGACCAGGGCGAGACCGGTGCCGGCCGGCACGTCGAGGGTGATCCCAACGACGGCGGCCGTGTCGCTGCCCGGGTAGCGGAAGGTGACGTCGGTGAAGCGCAGGTCGCCCCGCACCCGGCGCGGGTCCACCGCGACCGGCTCGGCGGGGTCGTCCACCTCGACCGGCAGGTCCAGGTACTCGAAGATCCGGGCGAACAGCGCCAGCGAGGCGGTCACCGTGACGCCCACGTTGAACAGGCCCATCAGTGGCCGGAACAGCCCGCCCTGCAACGCGGTGAAGGCGACCAGGGTGCCGATGCTGAGCGTGCCGGCGGCGCCGGGCAGGCCGGCGCTGAGGTAGATGAGCGCCGGGATGGCGGCGAAGATGACACTCATCGAGGCCATCCGCCAGCGGCCGGCGAGCTCGGAGCGCAGCTCCAGGTCGACCAGGCGGGCCGACGAGGCGGCGAAGCGCGTGGTCAGGGCGGGGCCGGTGCCGAGGGTCTTGGCCAGGTGCACGCCGCTGACCGACAGCCCCTCCTCGACGGTGACGTTGAGGTCGGCGAGTTCGCGTTGGCGCCGCGCGGTGATCTCGCGGCGTAGCTGGGCGACCCGGCGGGTCAGCCAGACGGCCGGCGGCAGCACGACCAGGGAGACCAGGGAGAGCTGCCAGGAGAGCGCGACCATCGCCACCGCGGTCGCCACCACGGTGGTCAGGTTGGCGGCGATCGACGTGGCGGTGGAGGTGACGACGCTCTGCATGCCGCCGATGTCGTTGGTGATCCGGGACTGCACCTCGCCGGTGCGGGTGCGGGTGAAGAACGCCAGGGACTGCCGTTGCAGGTGGGTGAAGACGTCGGTGCGCAGCCGGTGCATGACCTGCTGCCCGACCCGGGTGGAGATCCAGGTCTGCGCCACGCCGAGCACCGAGGTCACGCCGGCGACCGCCACCATGCCGGCCACCAGCCAGACCAGCAGCGGCAGGTCGCGCTCCGGCAGGGCCCGGTCGATCACGGCGCGGAGCAGGAAGGGCGAGGCCATGGCGAGCGCCGAGGAGGCCACGATGATCGCGGTGACCGTGGCGAGCGCGCCCCGGTGCCGGGCGAACAGCCCGCCGATGCGCCGCAGCGACACCTGGCGGGCCTGCGCCTTCTCGGCGGCGCTGACCGTGCGGTGGCCGCGGTCGCGGCCGGAGGGGGTGGGTTCCAAAGGGTTACCTCCAGGTTCAGAAGCTGAGGTTACCTCAACATGAGGGAGCAACAGCTTCTGCTGCTACCGTATTCCCCGTGGCGGCAGCGGCGGAGGACGCGGAGGACGGGCTGGCCGAGGCGTTCTGGGCGGTGACCCGACGGCTGCGGCACCGCACCCGGGAGGCGCTCGCGCCGTGGGACGTCACACCCGGCCAGTCCCGGGCGCTCGGCGTGCTGATCCGGCACGGGGCGCTGCGGCTCAGCGCGCTCGCCGAGCACCTCCGTATCGCCCCGCGCTCGGCCACCGAGGTGGTGGACGACCTGGAGGCGCGCGGCCTCGTGCGGCGCCGGCCCGACCCGGCGGACCGGCGCGCGACCCTGGTCACCCCGACCGACGGGGGCGTACGTGCCGGCGCGGCCATCCACGCCGCCCGCCGGACCGCCACGGCTGACCTCTTCGGCCGCCTCGCCCCCGCCGACCGGGAACAGCTCGCCCGCATCCTGCGTACGCTGCGCGACTGACCGACCGCCGACGGCCCGGCGCCGCCCCGACGGCCTGCCCCACCCCCACGGGCGGCATTTCCCCACGGCCCGGCGCCGCCCGGCGGCCTCGCCCTCGGCCTCCGGCGCCGCCCGGCGGCCTGTCCCGCCCCGATTGGCCGGCGCGTCGCCCGGCACGCGTGGGTTTGCCGCACGCCATGCCGGGTAGCCCAGCCGCCCGTCCTGCCGACGGGACCGGGCCCCCAAGAGCGGGAGGCCCGCCACCTGCGGATGTCGACGGGGAGTGGTGACGGTGGGTCCGGTGTCCCGCGACTGCGGTGGCCGCTGACGATGTGCGGCATCGGCGGCGAGGCCAGGTTCGACGGATCGGCGCCGGACACCGACGCGGTGACCCGGATGACCGAGGCGATGCGGTCCCGGGGCCCGGACGGCGAGGGCCTCTGGGACGACGGCTGGGTGGCCCTCGGACACCGCCGGCTCACGGTCATCGACCTCACCGAGGCCGGCGCCCAGCCGATGGTCCGCGCGGACCTCGGCCTGGCGCTGGTCTTCAACGGCTGCGTCTACAACTACCCGGAGCTGCGGGAGGAGTTGCGGGAGGCCGGGCACACCTTTCACTCCACCAGCGACACCGAGGTCGTCCTGGTGGCGTACGCGCAGTGGGGCGAGCACTTCGTCGACCACCTGGTCGGCATGTTCGCCGTGGGCCTGGTGGACCGCCGCCGGCGGCGGCTGGTGCTGGCCCGGGACCGGCTCGGCATCAAGCCGCTCTACCTCGCGGAGTCGCCCGGCCGGCTGCGGTTCGCCTCCACCCTGCCGGCGCTGCTACGGGCCGGCGACGTGGACACCACGATCGATCCGGTGGCGTTGCACCACTACCTCTCGTGGCACTCGATCGTGCCGGCGCCCCGGACCGTCCTGCGCGGGGTGCGCAAGCTCCCCCCGGCCACCGTCCGCGTCGTCGAGGCGGACGGGCGCAGCCGCGAGCACGTCTACTGGCGGCCCGACTACCTGCGCGACCCCGCCCACGCCGGCATGGACGCCCGGGACTGGCGGGCCGCCGTCGGGGACGCGCTGCGCACGGCCGTACGACGCCGGCTCGTCGCCGACGTACCGGTGGGCGTCCTGCTCTCCGGCGGCCTGGACTCCAGCATGATCGTGGCGCTGCTGGCCGAGGCGGGGCAGCGGGACCTCCAGACGTTCAGCATCGGCTTCGACAGCCGGGGCGGCGAGGCCGGCGACGAGTTCCACTACTCCGACCTGGTCGCCCGGGCGTTCGGCACCGACCACCACCGCATCCGGCTCGCCGACGACGACCTGGTCCCGGCGGTACGCCGGACCATCCACGCGATGACCGAGCCGATGGGCAGCCACGACGTGGTCGCCTTCCACCTGCTGTCCGAGCAGGTGGCCCGACACGTCAAGGTGGCCCAGTCCGGCCAGGGCGCCGACGAGGTCTTCGCCGGCTACGGCTACCACCAGCCGCTCGCGCTGGTGCCCCGGGACGGCGCGGCGGCCACCTTCGCGGAGGCGTTCTTCGACCGGGACCACGCCGAGCTGAACCGGGTGGTCGACCCGGCGTACGCCTGCGACCGCGACGCCAGCCGCGAACTGCTCGCGGCGGACCTGGCCGCGCCGGGCGCGGCGACCGCGCTGGACGCGGTGCTGCGCCTGGACACCCACCTGATGCTTCCCGACGACCCGGTCAAGCGGGTGGACGCCATGAGCATGGCGTGGGGGCTGGAGGTGCGCACCCCCTTCCTCGACCAGGACCTGGTCGCGCTCGCCGCCGCCTGCCCGCCCGAGCACAAGGTGGCCGACGGCGGCAAGGGCGTGCTCAAGGAGGTGGCCCGGGAGGTGCTGCCGGCGGAGGTGATCGACCGGCCGAAGGGCTACTTCCCGGTGCCGGCGCTGCGCAACGTCGACGGACCGGTGCGGCACCTCGTCACCGAGGCCCTGGCCGCGCCCGCCGCCCGGGAACGCGGCCTGTTCCGCCGCGAGTACCTCGCCGAACTGCTCGCCGAGCCGGACCGGGCGCAGGCCGCCGCCGGCAGCAACAAGCTGTGGCAACTCGGCCTGCTGGAACTCTGGCTCCAGTCCCACGACATCCGCTGACCACTCCCGCCTGTGCCCGGGGCGGCGCGCTCGGCCAGCCAGCGGGCGCGGGTGGGCTCAGCTGGCGCGGGTCTCGGCGGCCAGGTGCTCCAGGACGGCCCGGACGTCGCCGCCGGTGCGGGCCATGACCCGGCGCTGCCGGGTGGCGCCGTTGCCGTCCCGCCGCACGCGGGCCAGCTGGTCCCGCACGTAGTCGAGGTCGCCGTGCCGGGTCAGGGCCGGCACGAGCGTGTCGACGAGTTCGTCGACCAGTTCCCAGGCCGGACGGGCGCGGCCGGCGCGCAGGTCGATCAGGTCGCCCTCCAGGCCGTCGTGGGCGGCCCGCCAGTGCGCCGCGGAGACCAGGCAGTCGCGGATCCGCCGGGCGGGGACCCCGGCACGGACGTCGTCGGCCAGCGTCGCCACGAGCGCCCGGACCAGCCCCGCGACCAGCACGGTGTCGTCGACGCCCGGGCAGACGTCGCCCACCCGGACCTCCACCGTGGGGTACGCGGCCGACGGGCGCGCGTACCAGTAGACCATCGCCGCGTCGAGCATGATGCCCGCGTTGATCAGCTCGGCCACCGTCGCGTCGTAGTCGGCGGCCGACTCGAAGTGCGGGGTCGGCCCGATGCTGGGCCAGCGCTCCAGTTGCATCGAGCGCCAACTGGCGTGCCCGGTGTCGCGGCCGTCGTGCAGCGGCGAGTTGGCGGTGATCGCCTGCACCACCGGCAGCCACGGCCGCAGGTGGTTGCAGACCTGGACGGCCAGTTCGCGATCGGGCATCCCGACGTGCACGTGACAGGCGCAGACGGCCGGGTCGTGCGCCACCGGCCCGAACCGCCGGGACATCGCGTGGTAGCGCGGTTCGTCCGGCACCGTCCGGTGCGGCTCGTGCACCGGCGTGGCGCCGACCGCGACGAGCCGGGCCCCGGCCGCCTCGGCCGCCTCGCCGGCGGACCGGCGCAGCGCCACCAGGTGCCCGCGCAGCTCGGCCAGGTCGGCGGTGACCGGCGTGACCATCTCCACCATGCTGTGCCGGAACTCCTGCCGGCTCTGGTCGCGGGCCACGCCGGACAGGGCCGTGAGCACCCGGTCGGCGACCGGCAGGCTCTCCCCCGTGCGCGGTTCGAGCAGGAGGTACTCCTCCTCCACCCCGAGCGTCAGGGTGGTCAGGTCGGGGGCGGTGCCACCTGCCGGACGGTACGTCATGGGCGCTCGGCGTCCGTTCGTCGGGCGGCGCGCCGGGCGCCGCGCTGCCGGGTGACCCGGGTTCCCGGCCCGGCGAGTGGGCAAACCCGCAGTACCTGCTGCCGCTCGCCGTGGTGCTATCCGCCGGGCCGCACCGAGGCCGCCCGCGCGGTCAGGAAGGCGCGTTCCGCCGCGTTGTCCGTCCGCTCGGCGGCTGTCCGGTACGCCTGCGCCGCCTCCCCGTCACGGCCCAGCCGCCGCAGCAGGTCGGCCCGGACGGCGTGGAACACGTGGTAGTGCGTCAGGTCGAGCCGCTCGACGGTGGCCAGGGCCGCCGCCGGCCCGGCCACCTCGGCGACCGCGACGGCCCGGTGCAGCGCCACCACCGGCCCCGGGGCGTACGCGGTGAGCTGGTCGTACAGCGTCAGGATCTGCGCCCAGTCGGTGCGGGCGGTGTCGGGCGCGTCGCTGTGCACGGCGGCGATCGCGGCCTGGATCTGGTACGGCCCGGGCCAATCCCGGCGCAGGCAGCGGCGGACCAGGGCCTGCCCCTCGGCGACGAGCCCGACGTCCCACCGGCGACGGTCCTGCTCGGGCAGCGGCACCAGCGCGCCGTCGGCCGTGGTGCGGGCGGGGCGGCGGGCCTCGGTGAGCAGCATCAGCGCCAGCAGCCCCAGCGCCTCCGGCTCGTCCGGCATCAGCTCCACCAGCAGCCGGGCCAGCCGGATCGCCTCCGCGCACAGGTCGTCGCGGACCAGCCGGTCGCCGGAACTGGCCGTGTGCCCCTCGGTGAAGATCAGGTAGAGCACGGCCAGCACGGCGGCCAGCCGGCCCGGCAGGTCGGCGTCGCCGGGCACCCGGTACGGGATCCCGGCATCGCGGATCTTGGCCTTGGCCCGGACGATCCGCTGGGCCATCGTCGCCTCGGGCACCAGGAAGGCGCGGGCGATCTCGGCGGTGCCCATCCCGCCGAGCAGCCGCAGGGTCAGCGCCACCCGGGCGGCCGGGCCGAGCGCCGGGTGGCAGCAGGTGAAGATCAGGCGGAGCCGTTCGTCGCGCACGGGTCCCTCCTCGGCCGGTGCCTCGCGGTCGCGCAGCAGCGCGGCCTGGGCGTGCCGGTCCGCCCGCGACGCCTCCCGCCGCAGCCGGTCGATCGCCCGGTTCCGGGCCGTGGTGATGATCCAGCCGGCGGGGCTGGGCGGCGGCCCGGTCTCGGGCCACCGCGCCACCGCCACGGTGAACGCCTCCTGCACCGCCTCCTCGGCGAGGTCGACGTCGCCGAGGAGGCGGACCAGGACGGCGACAGCGCGCCCGTACTCCGCGCGGAACACCGCCGCCACGTCCGCCACGTTCAGTCTTCGCCCTGGAAGGGGCGCACCTCGATCGGCAGCGTCGTGGCCAGCGCGTACCGCCGGCCCCATGCGAGGGCGGCGTCCAGGTCGCTCGCCCGGAGGATGGTGAAGCCGCCGAGGTACTCCTTGCCCTCGACGAACGGCCCGTCGGTGATCAGCACGTCGCCGTCGGACGGGCGCAGCACGGTGGCGGTGTCCGGCGCGTGCAGCCCCTGGCCGAACACCCAGCACCCGGACGCCTCCAGCTCCTCGCGGATGGCGCCCAGCTCGCGCATCACCCCCGCCAGGAACTCCGGGTCCGGCGTCCCCCCGCCGGTGGGCTGGTAGATGCTGAGCAGGTACTGCCTCATGGCCGCTCCCTCGCGTCGACGGCCGACGTGACTGCCGGCCTCCCATCCTCCACACGAACGGGCCGTCCCCGGATCGACATCCCGCACGTGGATTTCTGGTGGTCGCGCCGCCAGCACGCCGTCCACCGCCAGCGCACGCCGTCCGCCGCCAGCACGCCGTCCACCGCCAGCGCTCCGGCCGGCTCGCCGTGCCGTCAGGCGGGTGCGCCCGCCAACAGCGCGGCCACGGCGTCGCCCGTGTCCGGGTGCGCGGCCAGCAGGGCACTCGGTCCGGCGGGGACACCCGTCGCTGTCGCGCCGTCCTGGCGCCATCCACCGTCGCAGCCGAGAACCGCGGCCACCGCGTCGACAGCCGCCGGGTTGCCGGACAACAGCGCGGTCACCGGCCCGGCCGCGACCACGGGGGCAGCCGGCGCCGGTGGCCGCGCCGACCACGGCGGCACCCAGGCGTCCAGCGCGGGCAGCGACCCGGGGAAGGTACGTGCCGCCTCCCGGACCAGCAGCGGCACCAGTTCCGGGCCGTGCGCGCGCAGGGTGGTGATCAGCGTGGGCAGCCAGGGCAGCAGGACCGGGTCGGGCAGCCGGGCGAACGCGGACGACATCACCTCCACCACGAACGGGGCGAGCCCGGGCACCGGCTCCAGGGCCTGCACGAAGCCGCTGAGGTACTGCGGGAAGGCGGGCACCACCAGCGGGTTGGCGAGCAGTTCCGCGCACCGCTCGCGCAGCTCCGGCAACGGCAGCAGGCCGAGGTGGTGCCGGGCGGCCCAGAGCAGCGCGACCTTGGCCGGCGCCTCCGGGTGGGACTGCGCGACGGCGAGTTCGAGCTGGGACCGGTCGCAGCCCAGGGAGAGTGCCAGGCTCTCCATGCTGAACAGGAAGCCCAGCATCGCCCCGACCTGGCGGACGCCGCTCTCGTCGTCGACGAACGCCGTGGGCAGCAGGGTGCAGTAGTGCGCGTACCCGGTGGTCACGAACGCCTCGCACCAGGCCGGCAGCGGGCCGGTGGCGCGGTGGTGGGCCAGCAGCCGCCGAATCCGGCGCAGCACCTCGGGGGCGTCGTCGACGGTGCGCTCGGCGGCGAGCAGTTCCACCGCCCGGGTGCCGAGCTCGTCGACGAGCCGCGGGCTGTCGAGCAGCCGGATGGCGTCCTCGACGGCCCCCAGCGCGACCGAGGCCGTCGCGTCCGGGCCCCGGACCGCGCGACGCAGGCGCTGCTCCAGCACCTGCTCGACGGTAACCCCCTCGTAGCCCAGCTCGATCAGCGCCCGCTGGTTGCGGCCGAGGGCGAGGTCCCAGCTCTCCTGGATCGAGCGCTGCCCCAACCGGCGCTCGCCCATGATGGGCCGGACCGCGTCGGGGGGCAGCAGGTGCCGCAGCCGCCACAGCAGATCGGAGCAGGGCACCAGCTCCGGATTGGCGTGCAGGTCCACCAGCGCCCGCTGGATCGTGCGCTTCTCCAGGTCCAGCCCGAGCGGGCCGAGCCGGTCGTGCACGTCGCGGGCGAGCGGCGGCAGGGCCTCGTAGCCCACCTGGCCGACCCGGTCCCCGCCGAACAGGATCTCGCAGAGCCGCCGGACGTCCCGCCGCCCCGGGACGACGTCCTTCTCGATGCAGGTGACCGCCGCGTCGGCGAAGTCGTACGGCGTGGGGCGGGCGCGGTTGCGCAGGCCGGCGAGGAGGATCGAGGTCTCGAAGACGGCGATCGCGTCGGCGGTGCTGGCGAGATAGCCGTTGCGTCGGGCCAGCCGGACGATGTCGACGCACCAGCCGCGCAGCTCCGCCTCGTCCAGGCCCCGTGCCGCCGGCGGCTGCGCCAGGTATCCGGAGAGCCGGTCGGCGACCGGGGCCGCGGGCACCGGGCCCCGGGCGGCGCGCCTGCCTGCGGCGCGGGTCCGGGTGCCGCGCTGGCCCTGGAGCTGGAACGGCGACACCCCGGACCGGCTGACCGCCTTCGTCCAGGTCGCCGCCGCGATCGACACCGACCCGGGCGCGAGCCCGAACTGCGCCTCGATGGCGGAGTGACTGGACGGGATCAGCCCGTAGTGCCACCGGGTGCCGGTACGCGGGCTGATCTCGAACGGGGCGTCGGCGGCCAGCCCGAACTGCTCGACCCGGCTGGCCGCGTGGAAGGCCCCGCAGACGTGCAGGCAGTCCGCCGGGTCGACGCCCGAGCGGGCGAGGTGCTCGCGGATCCGGGTCCACATGTAGCGTTCCCGGTCCTCGTCCCGGTCCCGCCGGTCCGAGCCCGCCGGGCGCAGCCGCCGGAACAGGCTGCCGATCAGCACCATCACCTGCCGGTAGGTGTCGTGGTCGGCGTCGGCCAGCGGCTGCTCGACGTACTGGTCCCACCACTCCGACCAGTGCCGGACCTTGCCGTGGTGCAGGAGGTAGGCCTCCAGCTCCGCGAAGCGGGGCCGCAGGTCGCCGATCTCGACTCCGACCGCGTCGCCGTGCAGGGCCGCCTCCTCCTCGGCCTCGGCGGCGGGCTCGCCGTCGCCGTCCGCCGGGGCGTCGTCGGTGTCGCCCGGGCGGCGCGGCGACCACTGGAAGACGTGGTCGGTGGAGCGGTCCACCAGCACCAGCTCGACGCCCGGCGTCTCCAGCGCGTACGCGATGGCCTGGTATTCCGCGCTGGCCTCGGTGATCGGCGCGACCACGCTGAGCGGACCCCAGTCGGCCGGGAAGCCGTCCAGTTCCGAGGCGAACGCCTGCACGGCCACCGGGAGGCGGCAGTTGCGCAGCTCGCCCAGCAGCGGCTGGAGGTCCTCGCAGAGCTCCAGGTAGATCACCTTGGGCTGTTTCGCCCGCAGCCGGCGGACCATGGCCAGCGCCGAGGCCGGCGAGTGGTGGCAGACCGGGAAGATCTCCAGCTCCTCGCCGAGGGCACGGTCGACGTCGTCGACGATGCCGGCGAGGATGTCGGAGACGGCCCCCGAGCTGCCGGCGAAGGCGGTGGCGGCGGCGGTGAGCTGCTCGCGCAACGCGCCGAACGGCCCGGCCGTGGTGGGTGCGGTCACGACAGGGAGGCGATCGCCTGGCGGCCACCGTCGAGGAAGCCCTCCCAACCGCCGTCCTGCTTGGCGCGCGGCTCGACGACCCCGTGCAGGTACTTGTTGAGGATGGCCAGGTCCTCCGGGCTGCGGCGGGCCAGCGAGCCCACCAGCGACCCGGCGAGCGTCTCGGCGCGCAGGGTGCGGTCACCGAAGAACTGGCTGTGCAGGATGGCGTCCTCCAGCACGCCGATCTGCTCGGCGGTGGACAGCGCCGACTCCAGCTTCTCGTCGTCGCTGGTCGCCGAGGAGGCGGCGGCGCGCAGGTCGGCAAAGCTCTGCAACAGGATGTCCAGCAGGGTCGGCGGCACGTCGAGCGTGATCTGGTGCCGGCGCAGCAGTTCCTCGGTGCGGAAGCGGACGATCTCCGCCTCGCTGCGCTTGTTGGTCACCACCGGGATCCGGACGAAGTTGAACCGCCGCTTGAGCGCGGAGGAGAGGTCGTTCACGCCCCGGTCCCGGCTGTTCGCGGTCGCGATGATCGAGAAGCCGGGCCTGGCGAAGACGATGTTGTCGTGGTCCAGCTCGGGGATGCTGACGTACTTCTCCGACAGGATCGAGATCAGGGCGTCCTGCACGTCGCTGGTGGAGCGGGTCAGCTCCTCGAACCGGCCGACGGTGCCCTGCTCCATCGCCGTCATGATCGGCGACGGGATCATCGACTCCCGGGACTGACCCCGGGCGATGACCATGGAGACGTTCCACGAGTACTTGATGTGGTCCTCGGTGGTGCCGGCGGTGCCCTGCACCACCAGCGTCGAATTGCGGCAGACGGCGGCGGCCAGCAGCTCGGCCAGCCAGCTCTTGCCGGTGCCCGGATCGCCGATCAGCAGCAGACCGCGGTCGGAGGCCAGGGTCACGATGCTGCGTTCGACGAACGTGCGGTCGCCGAACCACTTCTGGGGGATCTCCCGGTCGAGGCCGTCGGCCCGCTCCGAACCGAGGATGAACAATCGGACCATCCGCGGGCTGAGCCGCCACGAGAACGGCTTCGGGTCGGTGTCGACCGACTCCAGGAAGTCGAGCTCGTCGGCGTACTTGACCTCGGCGGGGGCACGCAGCATCTCGGACATGAGGGGTTCGTTTCTCCTAGGTGAGGAAGCTCTTGAGCTCGAAGACGAGTTTGCGGATGTGACCGGAGATCACCGGGGTGCCCAGGTCCTTGAAGCGCTGCCGGAACCAGGGGTTGACGCTCTGCTGGCCGGAGCTGTTGACCGAGCCGACCGGGATGAACCGCACGCCGGAGCGGTGCACCGCCTCGATGCCGTCGTACAGCGGCTGGGAGCGGCCGAACTCGTAGAAGTCCGAGATCCACACCATGACCGTGTTCTTCGGCTCGACGATCTTGGGGCGGGCCAGCGCCATCGCGACCGGGCCGTCGTTGCCGCCGCCCAGGTTCGTCCGCAACAGCACCTCGAACGGGTCGTGCACCCACGGCGTCAGGTCCAACGCCCTGGTGTCGAACGCGATCAGGTGCACGTCGACCTTGGGCAGGCCGGCGAAGATCGACGCGAGGATGGTGCAGTTGACCATCGAGTCGACCATCGACCCCGACTGGTCCACGACCACGATCAGCCGGGCCGGCGTGACCCGGCGGGCCGTCTGCCGGTAGTAGAGCCGGTCGACGTAGAGGCGCTCGTCCTCCGGGCTCCAGTTCGTCAGGTTCTGCCAGATGGTGCGGTCGAGGTCGAGGTTGCGGAACACCCGCTTCGGCGGCACCGACCGGTCGACGACGCCGACGCTGGTCTGCTCGACCTGGGTGCGCAGCACCTCGGCGACCTCGTCGACGAACCGGCGGATGAGCGCCTTGGCGTTGGCCAGGGCCACCCCGGAGAGGTTGGACTTGTCCCGCAGCAGTTGCTCGATCAGCGACATGCTCGGCGTCAGCCGGCTGGCCAGCACGGGGTCGGCCAGCACCTCCCGCAGGTGCATCCGCCGGACCAGGTCGCCCTCCAGGCCGGCGAGCACGCCGCCCAGACCGTCGCCGCCCTGCCGGCGCAGCTCGCCGGGCTCCATGCCGAGCGCCTGCTCGAACCAGCCGGCGTCGGACTGCCACCGGGCCAGTTGGCCGGCGTCGACCGCTCCGTGGCCGGTGGCGAACACGTTCAGCAGCAGCTTCGACACCAGGGCGGCCCGGCGTACCTCGGCGGCGCCGGGCCCGCTCGCGGGCTCGGCGCCGCCGGCGTCGGCGGCACCGGCATCCGCCGGCTGGAGCAGGCCGCGCAGCTCGTCGGCGATGGCCGGGAAGCGCTGGACGACGGTGTCCACCGAGACCGCCGGATCCAGCAGGGCGGCGGGCAGGCCCAGGTCGTCGACGACCGCCATGCTGGCCGACTCCAGGGTGGGCTGCTCGTCGGGGTCGAAGAGCCGGGCCAGCAGCCGCCAGTAGAGCACCTGTCGCCGGTTGGCGTCGGCGCGGCTCTCGGGGGTCGGTGAGTCGGTCATCGGCGCAACAACCGTCCCGCGCGCTCGCGCAACACGGCCACGGCGTCGCCCGCCTTCGCCTCGGCCTTGGCGACCTTCGGATCGGTGACCCCGCCCGCCCAGTCGCCGGTGTGCGCGTCGACCGGCCGCCGTTTGACGGTGGCCAGGACCGCCAGCGGCTGGATCAGCCACCGCCCGTCGTCCCACCGGAGCAGGCCGATGCACGCCGAGGAGGCGGCGACCAGCTCGGGGGTGAGCGGGCCGCAGGAGGGCAACCGGTCGACCGCGACGGCGATCGGGTGGCCGTCGAGCACGAAGGCGGTCACGCCGTCGTCGTCCCCCACGGTGTAGCCCTCCACCAGGACCGGCTCGGCGATCCCGACGGGGTGCCGGTCCAGCGGCGCCGACGCCGCCGCGACCGCCGTGGGCAACACGACCCGGGCGGTGGCGAACGGGTCGGCCGGCTCGTCGAGCCTGGCCCGGTCGTCGCGCCAGAGCAGGTCCGCACCGTGCAGCGGCAGACCGGTGACCGTCAGGGCCCGTCGCTGCGCCAACGCGGCCAGCAGCACGGGATGGGCGTCCAGCAGGCGCCACAGCGCCGGCCCGACGATCGTGTCCGCCTTGACCGCGCCGACGGCGCAGCGGACCAGCCGGGGCGCCCCGCCGTCGGCCGGTTCGAGGATCGCGTGCAGCTGTGCCTGCACGGCGGTGTCGTGCTCGTGCACGTCGACGCCGAGCACGAGCAGCCGCCCGGAGACCTCCTCGACGGCGGACGCACCGGTGGTGGCCGCCGCGTCCTGGGCCAGCAGCACGCCGCGGGCCCAGAGATCCGCCCAGCGCCGGGCCGGCGGCTGCGCCATCGTGGCGACCGGCACGCAGGCCCGCAGCTCGGCGGCGAACCCGTCGAGCAGCACCGCCAGCCGGCGCAGGCCGGGCTCGGCGAGCGCCGCCTCGATCGGCGCCCCCGCCGCGTCGACGAGCTCGTGGTCGACGCCAGCCCACCCTGTCACCGCCACCTCGTGCAGCCAGGCGCGCGCGCCGGCACGGGCCGGCGACCCCGCCCCGGCGGGCTCGACCGCGCCCGGCGTCCAGTCGGCGCGGGCCCGGCCCAGCGCGGTGTCGAGCTGCCCGAGCAGCGCGTCGTGGGCCGCGCCGAGCAGCGCGCACCGGGCACCCGCGAGCGCGAGCAGATGCTCCTCGAGCACGGAGCCGGCGGTCACCTTGCCGGCCGCCTCGGTCACCCGGTCACCGAGCGGGGTGGCCGCCAGTGCGCCGGCCAACGCGGCCAGCGCCGCCGCGTCGTCCTCGCCCACCCGGGCGAGCCCCCGCACCAGGGCGTCGTCGAGGCCGGCGACCAGATCGAGGGCGTCGGTCAGGCCGGTCGGGGTGCCGTCGCGCAGGACGGCGAGCTGCGTGCCGAGCATCAGCGGGCCGCCCCGGTGGCCGGGAACCAGTGCAGCTCGGGCAGGGGCGCCGTGCTGCCGGGCAGTTCCAGGTAGGACAAATGGCGCAGGAAGCGGCTGAACACGACGGCGGCGGGGGTCGGCTCGTGCCGCGCGTCCAGGGCGGCGAGCAGCTCTCCGGCGGTGTCCGCCCCGGCGGCGAGGTCGACGCGCAGGTAGCGGGCGACCCGGTCGGCGCCGTACTGGAGCAGGGCCTCCTCGGCCAGGGCCTGCAGGTGCTTGCAGGGGGCGCCGCGCAGCCCGCCGCAGGGGCGGTTGTTGTTGGTGCTGCAGTGGTAGGCGTGGGTGCCGGACGCGATCGACGACACGTAGACCCGTTCGACGTCCGACCCGCTGGAGACCACGCCCTGCAACCGCCCGTCGGCCAACTCCACGAAGGGCACCTTGGCCAGCTTCCGGGGCCGCGCGGGCGGCACCACCCGCACCGTGCTGCGCCGTCGCCACGCGGTCCGTTCCGCGTCAGCCACTGTCCGACCTCCCGTCCGCCGCCGCCCGGCGCCGCCCATGACGATCCGCGCGCCGGAGGGTCTCCGGCGCCGGTGTGACGACAAGGATCATGGACCACGGGTACGACAGGACCATCAGTCGGGTTTGCGGACGGTCGTCGCTCCGGACGCCGCGCCGCCCCTATGCTTCGGACACCGACGGCCACGGGAGGCGGCATGTCACCGGTCATCGCGATTCCGCGCCCCGCCCGGGCCCCACGCCCGACCCGGCGCGCCGCGGCGCAGGGGGCGGCCGACGCTGACCTGGGCCGCGGGTCGACCGGCCGGAGCCGACCCGCGCCAGCGGCCACCCGCGCGGGTGGCCCGGTGTCGAGCCGTCCCGGCCGGCTCCGATGGTGTAGAAAAGGCGGGGTGAGCGCAGCGACGACGCGCGGCCGGAGCCACGATCGCCGGACGGTCCACCATGGCTGACCCCCAGCTGCCGGCCCCGCCCGTGGAGGCGGGCGCCGCCCTGGTGCGGCTGGGCGACCTGCCGTTGGCCGACCTGCTCGCCGGTGCCGGTGACGGGGTCCTGGCCCACGTGCTCGGCACGCTGGCAGCCGGCGACGAGCCGGGCCGGCAACTCGACGTGTCGGCGTTCGAGTCGAGCTTCTGACGTGTCCGCCGGCGCCCCGACGTCGGCCGCCGCGCACCATGCCGACCACGCCGGTGCGGCGGCCGGCGGCGCGCCCCCGGAACCGGTTCCGGCGCACCGTGCGGCCCCGGCCACGGGCGACCCGTCGCCGGCCGCCGACAACGACATGCCGCCACCGCCCCGCGTCCGGCAGCTCGTGCTCAAGGTGCACAGCCGGTGCAATCTGGCGTGCGACCACTGTTACGTCTACCGGCACGCCGACCAGCGGTGGCGGGAGCGGCCACGGGTGATCGCCCCGGGCACCGTGGCCCGGGTCGCGCAACGCCTCGGCGAACACCTGGCGCGACACCGGTCGGACCGGGTACGCGTCGTGCTGCACGGCGGCGAGCCGCTGCTGGCCGGCCCGACGGTGCTCGACCGGATCGTCCGGACCCTGCGCGGGGCGCTGCCCCCGGGCGCGGTGCTCGACGTCGGCGTGCAGACCAACGGGGTGCTGCTGGACGACGAGTTCCTGGCGCTGTGCCACCGGCACGGCATCGACGTCGGGGTCAGCCTCGACGGCGACCGGGCCGCCAACGACCGGCACCGCCGCTACCCCGACGGGCGGGGCAGCTTCGCCGACGTGGCCGCCGCGCTGCGGCTGCTGGGCCGCCCGGAGCACCGGTCACGCTGGGCCGGCCTGCTCTGCACGGTCGACGTGGACAACGACCCGCTGGGCGTCTACGAGTCGCTTGTCGCGTTCGACCCGCCCCGGCTGGACCTGCTGCTGCCGCACGGCAACTGGAGCGCTCCCCCGCCCCGACGGCGTCCCGGCGGCACCGACACCCCGTACGGCGACTGGCTGGTGGCCGTGTTCGACCGCTGGTACCCCACCGCCCCACGGCGGACCGGGATCCGGTTGTTCGAGTCGCTGATCGCGCTGGTGCTCGGCGGCCGCAGCGGCACCCGGGCGCTGGGCTTCGCCGAGCCGGACATCATGACGGTCGAGACCGACGGCACCATCGAGGGCACCGACACCCTGAAGACGACCGACGACGCGTCGATGCGGACCGGCCTCGACGTCTTCCGGCACTCCTTCGACGAGGCACTGCGTCATCCCTCGCTGGCCGGTCGCCCCACGGGCCCGGCCGCCCTGGCCGACCAGTGCCGGGCCTGCCCGGTGCTCAGCGCCTGCGGCGGCGGCCTCTACGCGCACCGGTTCCGGGCCGGTGCGGGATTCGCGCACCCGTCGGTCTACTGCCCGGACCTCTACCGGCTGATCCGGCACGTCCAACGGGTGGTGGCCGCCGACGTCGAGGCCCTCCACCGCCGTGCCCTGGCCGACGCCCCCGCCCGTCCCGCCGGGCGGTGAGCCGTGGTGCTCTCCCCCGCCCAGCTCGCCGGGCTGGCCGCCGGGCACGGCGACGACGCGACGCTGCGGGTGCTGCGCACCGGGCAGCTCGGCCGGCGGCGGCTGCTCACCGTCGCCGCCGCGCGCGCCGGTGGGGACGGGTCGGCGGTGCGGGACAGCCTCGCCCTGCTGGACCGCGCCGAGCGGGCCGACCCGGCGGCGGTCGCCCACGTCCTGGCCCATCCGCCGGTCACCGGCTGGGCCGCCAGCACGCTGCGCGGCGAGCCCGACGCCGGCTACCTGGCCGGGCTGGCGGCCGCCGCCGCCGTCCGCGCGGGCCTGGCCTTCACGCTCGCCGTGCCCTGCCCGGGGGGCGCGCTGCTGCTGCCCACGGTGGGCGGCGCCGTCGGGCTCGGCGCCGGCCGCGCGGTGCTCCGCGGCGCCGCGGGCCGGTACGACGCCGGGGTGGGGCCACCGCCGGGCCTGACGGTGGACGGGCCGGCCGGCGGCCCGCGCCTCCCGGCCGGCTGGTGGCTGCCGTCCCGGCGGATCACCCCGGTCGCCGACGCGCCCCCGGCCGAGGTGCTCGTCGACGACCAGGATCCGTACCGGCACCGGTACCACCAGCCGCCGGTGTCCCGGCTGGACGACGCGGCGGCGGCCCGGCTCGACCGGCTGACCGGGCAGGCGTGGCGCTGGCTCGCCGACCGGCTGCCGGCGCACTCCCGAGGGCTGGCCACGCTGCTGCGGTCGCTGGTGCCACTGACTCCGCCGCCGTCCGGGCACCCGGTCAGCGCGACCAGCCGGGCGGCGCTGGGCGCGATCGCGGTCTCCGTGCCGGCCGACCCGCAGACGCTCGCGCTGCTGCTGGTGCACGAGCTGCAACACACCAAGCTGGGCGCGCTGCTGGACCTGGTGCCGTTGCACGCGCCGGGCGGTCCGGCCCGGTACCGGGCCCCCTGGCGGTGGGATCCGCGCCCGGTCGGCGCCCTGCTCCAGGGCGCGTACGCCCACCTCGGGGTTGCCGAGGTCTGGCGCTGCCGGCGACACGAGGACGTGCGCAGCGCCTTCGAGTACGCGTACTGGCGGGAGCAGACGACGCGGGCCGTGGCGCAGCTGGCCGGCAGCGCGGAGCTGACCGACGACGGGCGGGCGTTCGTGGCCGGCATGGCCGGCACGCTGCGCGGCTGGGGTCGCGACGGCGACGGGCGGGTCGAGGCGGCGGCGCGGGACGTCGCCGACGGCGGGGCGGTGCGCTGGGCGCTGGCCAACCTCGTCCCGGCGGACGAGGACGTGGCCGAGGCGGCACGGGCGTGGCGGCGGGGCGGGGCGCCGTCCGTGCCGCTGCGCCCGCCGGCCGTCGCGCCCGCCCCGGCCCGGCCCGCGCTGGCCGGCGACACCGGGCCGGAGTCGGCGGTGCGGCACCGGCTGCTGGGGGCGGTGCGCCCGG
>NZ_JBEYVB010000035.1:73740-73861 GCF_040643815.1 Micromonospora sp. NPDC047074 | reverse complement strand
TACCGCGGTACCGACCGGCTCACGCGGTACCGACCGACTCGCTACCGCGGTACCGACCGGCTCACGCGGTACCGACCGACCCACGCGGTACCGCTGGCGCCAGCAGCGCGCACGCCCAGGC
>NZ_JBEYVB010000035.1:0-73642 GCF_040643815.1 Micromonospora sp. NPDC047074 | reverse complement strand
GCGGAGCAGCGCGCACGCCCAGGCGGAGCAGCGCGCACGCCCAGGCGGAGCAGCGCGCACGCCCAGGCGGAGCAGCGCGCACGCCCAGGCGGAGCAGCGCGCACGCCCAGGCGGAGCAGGGCGGAACAAGAAGGTGGCGAGCGGTACCGCGTGGGTCGGTCGGTACCGCGTGAGCCGGTCGGTACCGCGGTAGCGAGTCGGTCGGTACCGCGTGAGCCGGTCGGTACCGCGGTAGCGAGTCGGTCGGTACCGCGTGAGTCGGTCGGTACCGGTGGACGCACGAGCGCACACCGTCCAGGAGGACACGGTCCATGGACACGTCCTCGCGGACACGGTCCACGGACACGTCGCGAGGACACGGTCCACGGACACGTTCGCGAGGACGTGTCCATGAACATGTCCCGGTCTCCGGTCCCGGTCTCCGGTCCCGGTCTCCGGTCTCTGTCTCCGGTCTCTGTCTCTCCGGTCTCTGTCTCTCCGGTCTCTGTCTCTCCGGTCCCGGTCTCCGGTCTCTGTCTCTCCGGTCTCTGTCTCTCCGGTCTCCGGTCCCTGTCTCCGGCCCCCGGCCTCACTCGCCCATGCCGGCCCCCGGCCTCACTCGGCCCAGCTCGCCCCCGGCCCCATCTCGCCCCCGGCCTCGTCGCGGCCCCGGCCCCATCTCGCGCCCCCCGGCCTCGTCGCGGGCCCCGGCCTCGTACCGGCCCCCGGCCCGCGTCCCTCCCTCGCCTGACGCTGAGCCCTCGAACGGACGCAATGGAGGCTCTAGACGCGTGTCGTACGCAGCAATTCACTGCACACGTCAAAGCCCATAAGGTGATTCCCGAAAAGGAGCCACCACCCCCACGATTTCAAACTAATTAGCTTGGAGCCGATTGATAAAATTTCGGCGGAGCGATGGCCGCACCTTACCCCTTCCGAAATCACTAATTCATGTGATATAAAACTAGGGGGCCGCAAAGCGGCCCCCTAGTGGAACTAGTTAGAAGTTAGGCTGAATCAGCGATCGCTACGCTCCCGCCAGAGCATGATCAAGATTCTCGCCACGGCCAGGGCCCCCACCCCCGCCAGGATGGGGGCCCAGTCCGTAACCGGCCCCAGCTTGCTCAGAAGCTCCAGCAGGCCAGACGCCATGGCCAGCGTGAGCAGGGCCTCCTGCTCACCATCCCGTGAGTTGGGTTCCTGAGGGTTGGTCGGTGCGGTCGGCAGTGCCAAGTGCCTCTCCTTTGGAGGTATCGGTTCGGGAGTAGCGGCCGATTAACCGGTGTTTCCGCCACACAGAGAATCTCATATGGACGGCCATTCGTGCTACTCGTCGAGGCGCTCGCAAGGGTTCGCGCGCGCTTGAAAAGAACTGACTTCAAGCGTGAGCATCGAGGACCTAGAGCACCCTTACCGAAACGCCACTACCGAAGGTAGTCAGGGCTCCAGAGCTTGTGGTGTGGACCTAAGCGGTAGGTAGGGACGATCGAGCCTTGGGTCACCTGACGCGCCATGGACTGCGCCCCGCCTTGGCGACGCCCACCGTGTTGCCCGTCGATGAGTTCGGGACCAGTAGACCCATCGCGGCGATGGCGCTTTCCAGGCTGCCCAGGGCATCCGTGGCGGCCGTGCTCATCGCCGCGGTGTAGGCCAACACGCTGGCGTGCGACCGGACCTCGGCAGCCATTAGCACTGCCCCGTCAGGTCGGCGACGTACTCGAGGCCACCGGTCTGGTCGGCGCGGGATGGTCCAGCCGTGGCAGGTTACGCCGGCGTCGGTCAGGACGCCGGTGGCCCACTGGCATGCCTGGTCGGTGTCGGCGGCGTCCAAGGCGTCGTGGTCGGCGTGGGGCTTGTCGTCGGCCAGGAGCAGCCAGGGCGTCGTCGACCGGGTCGTGCACCAGCCGCCACTCCCCCACCGGGCCCGTCCCGGCCGCGCGTGGGATTGCCGGCGTGCACCGCGAGGTACGCCGGCCGGCCGGGCAGCAACTGCCCGTCGGTCCAGCCGGTGACCTCGACCCGGTGCCGCTCGGCCAACACCTCGGCCGCCCACACCTGGGCGCCGTTGACGTCGTCGGGGTCGGTGAGGTGTTCCGTGTACGCGGCCGGCTTGTCGACCTCCAGGTCGTAGAACAGCAGCCAGCAGCAAGCGTCCTCAGCGTCGTAGGCCAGCGAACCCGCGCCGGCGTCTCCGCGTCGACCTGGCTGACGGCGGTCTCGCCAGCGTGCGGCTCGATGGCGGCCAGGCGGGCCTGCTCCCACTCGGTCGGGTGTAGCCGGACTCCTCAACGAGGCGGTCCAGCCACTCCTTGTCCCCCTCGGTCCAGGACCGGTCGGTAGCGCGAGCCTGCACCTCGCGGCGGGCGATGCCGAGTGCGTGAGCGGCGTGTACTCAGGTCGGCCAGTCCGCCGACGGACGGCCTCCCACCATTTGAGCGGCCTCGCCTGCAGCATCAGGCCATACTCACGGTCCTACTCGTCGATGTCGTCGCCCTGGGCGTCATCCTGCGGCCACTTCACCGGCTGGGTGTGCAGCAACAGCACCGCGTCCCGTTCGATCGGCCACAGCGGCCAGTCGGGCGGGACCGTCAACCGGATCGGCAGCGCGCGGTTGCCGTACCAGCCGTCGAACGGGTTCGACTCGACCCTCAGGCCGTGCATGTCGGCATAGACCCGCAACGACGCCGGAACCTCGTCCAAGTACGGGTGGGTCAGCAAAAAGGCGCCGCGACCGTCGTGCTGCACCCAAATCTGGGTGTGGTCCATCCCGACTGACCTGCAGGCCGAGAAGGTGCAGCTATCCATGCGGTACAGCCCGTGCACGCATGCCTGCGCCGGGCCGCGGTACAGCAGGACCTGGTGCCGGAACGCCCACTCCCGCGCCCGCTTGACCGTGTCCGCTCCGCCGTAGACCTCGAAGTCGTCGCTGCCCGGGGGTACGAGCGACCATTTGCCGGTTCCGAGCATGGCGCCATCTGCGGTGTGCTGCTTCACCAGAAACCTCCCTCGTCGGCTTCGCCGGCGGAGCCTACTGCATCCCCGGTCGGTGGCCTGTCCCGTTCGCCTAGCGGTCAACCAGGGACGTCCCACATCGATCAAGATCAGCTAGGATTCACTCGTGCGACCTCTCCTTCCTGACCTACGTCGCGGCGAGGAAGTGCTAGTTCGTTTCACCCGGGGTCCGTACCTGGGAGAGGCCCGGCCCACCAAAGTGATTGGCACCTCTAGCTCGACAGCGATGGTGTGGGTGGCACCCGAGACACCGGTCATGCGCAGCAAGGCGAGCGACGGCAGGTCCGGACACCAGATCTCACTGGCAGAGCGCGACAGCCTCAGCTTCGAGGTAGTCCAGGACATCTGGCGTGGACCGGGAATCGTGATGATGCTTCAGGCTCAAACCGCATCGTCTACCTGGTGGTTTTATCAGCCTGATGGCTCCTTCTCGCACTGGTACATCAACCTCCAGACACCCCCAGCGTGGTGGGCAGAAGGTGGGACCGTGGGAGTCGACATTGAGGACCACTGCCTCGACGTAGTGGTCGCCCCTGACCGCAGTTGGCAGCTCAAGGATGACGAGGAGTTCCACGAACGGATCGGGCATCGGCTCTACTGGAACTCCGATCAGGCTCAAGAGATCCGAGCAGAGGCAGACCGAATGATCCGGCTCGCACAGACAGGCGAGTTTCCCTTCGACGGTTCCTGGTGCAGCTTCAGCCCTGACCCCTCCTGGCCAGTTCCGAAGATTCCTACCGGGTGGGACCGCCCACCGATCGCCTACACCGCAGCGAGAGCAGGGTGAGGGTCGTATGAGCTATGCAGAGATCAAGCGATCGCCTGAGCAGGTGGCAACAGACCTGGCTCAGCTCCGGAGCATGAACTGGGCCGAGGTCTGGGCCGGCGATGGCAACTCTCCGACCTCGAAGGACTGGGCTGAGTCGCTGGGTTGGCGCCTCGCTTCCCTCGACCCGGACAACAACCTCACCATCGCTCTCCTCAGCGGCGGATCACTGACACTGTTCCGCCACCAGCACAGCACACGATTCGAGCAAGCTCTCGCCGTCGCGTGGAAGTTGCGCGCCCGCCAAGCCAATGAGAACCGAGCCGTCGTTGAGCAGGCACTCGCGGCGTGGACGAACTACTACCAAGCCGCTGTTCGGGCCCTGGGGTCCCCCGAGCACGAGCCGCGCGCCGACGTCGTCGGCGACACCGGACCTTCGGCCCTCTTCAAACCGACCGGCAGTAGTCGTGCTCTGTTCGAACTGAAGGTCAACCTGGCCTCCAGCATGCTCGATGGCGTACGGCCGGGCAGCGCGTCCATCCGAGTGTTGATCCACCCCGCATGACGTTCTCGAATCGGGCCGCCGTACCCATCACCGGCGAAGTCTGGAACCGCGCGGTAGAGCTTCAACGCGAGCGGGAGGCGCGGAGACCCGATGACGCCGGCATCCGACGTTGCGCTGAACGACTGTACGAGCTCGCCGGCGACAGGGACGTGCTGGAGTACTTGCGCCAACGTGTGGAGGAAATGGACCTCACGTCACCCCCCGGCGGGTCGACCCTGTGGGCCTGGCGAGCCCAACACCCAACCACTGGCGAGTTTGTCGGCAACCGATACCTCGCGCACGCGTGGGCCGAAGCCGTCAACCGCGCGACACCAGGCGACCCCGTCACGGTTATCCACCTGACACCTGGCGGGTCGGAGATGGACCTGCACTGGCTCAATGATCGAAGGACTGTAGCCGCACTGGACCTGGACCCTGACGACGTAAAGGCAATCTGGCAGCGACTCTCGGAGCGCTACGCCGAACACATCAGGGGCGAAACGCTTGTCTTCTCCGACATGGGACACAGCCAGGCAGTCCTGTGCACGACCGAACTCCCTGTCGTACGTCAATCACCCGAGGCCGGGGTCAACAAGATCCGCTTCGTGCACCCGCCGGCACGACATCTGCCCGACCCGGTACGTCGCCTCCTCTACCCGGACGCCATCCGGGCCCGTGTTCAGATAGACGAGCCAAGCCGGCCCCGCCACCTCGACACCGCAGCCCTCCTCACACTGTCGCCACCGATGCAAGCCGCCTACATCAAGCACGTGCTTGATCAGGTCGATCTCGATGACCGGGAGACTGCACGACACCGGTTCAGAGCGGCGGGTACGACCACTCCCCCACCAAGGCGCCCTGCGGCGGAATCAGGAGCCGAGGCAGCCCGCCGAGCCGCCTTGGCATTCCCGGTAAACACCGCAGCGGCTGCGCGCGGAGGAAGTCAGGGAACGCCTTCGTCTCAGCCGTCTGTACGTCGGCCAAGCCCCGACGAAGATCGCGGTCACAGCCGCTGAATCGGCCCTCTCAGGCGCCGCTCATGCGGTCGGCGGCGCGGGCTGAGGTGTGCCAGCTTGCCGGCCAACTCCCGCTCCTGGGCATGGGGTGTGCTGGGCGGTGCACGGTTTCCAGTAGTCGTCGCCCGGGTTTCCGGTGCCCTCCACGACGGTCACCGCGATGCGGGCCGCACCCCGAAGCGTTGACCAGCCGCATCCAGACCGCGCCGCCAGCGGCTTCGGACGCCCGGGCGGTGACGTGCCAATGGGCAGCGAGTCCATGCCTTGGCCCAGCTTGTGCAGCAGCGTGAGTAGGTCCCGCGCGGTCAGAGGCAGCTCGTCGTCGCCGATGGCCGCCCTACCCCTGGCGAGGTTGCGCGTCAACATCGATGGGGTGCTGCAGCGGCCGGCCGGCTTCCGTACTTCAGAGTCTCGGCGGCCAGTAGCCGGACTCGCCTCAAGGCGGTGGGTCGTCGAGATGCCGCACGGTGGCTTCGGCCTCGACTGGGTCCAGGTCACATCAGGGCATGCCACAAACAACGGGCCCAGCGCGTCCGATTAACCGCGGTTAACCGGACGCGCCGGGCCCAGGCTTCTAGCCAGGCCCAGCTCAGCCCTAGCATGGCGGGCATCCGAAGTACCGCGCGGCCACGATCGGCCCCGGGAAGCACACGGAACGGAGCCTGCATGACTCAGGTACATGTCATCGCCAACCAGAAGGGTGGCGTCGGCAAGACCACCCTCGCTGTGAACCTGGGGGCAGTGACCTACGACGTCTTGGTCAATCCCGAGCCGATTCTCCGGTCAACCGCTGAAGCTGTCGGCGACCCAGAGAGCCCGGTGATGGTCGCGTCCACGGACCCCCAAGCGTCGTCCGTATGGTGGTCAAGGCGTGTGGAACAGCAAGGAGGCGGGCTGCCGTTCGACTTCGCACAAGTCGACGACCCCCGCGATCTCCGAAAGCTGCGAAACCTGCACTACGAGCACATCTTCGTCGACACACCAGGTTCGCTGGAGGATGAGCGCATCCTCCAGGCGGCGCTCGACGAGTGCGACGACGTCCTGGTGCCGATGGTGCCAGAGCCGCTCTGCTACGACCCAACGACTCGAACGATCGAGTCCGTCATCGCGCCTCGCGGAATCCCGTACCGGGTGGTCGTCAACAGTTGGGACCCGCGAGACGGGCTACCCGATCTCCAGCAGACCGCCCAGTACATCCGCCGCAAGGGCTGGCCGATGTGCAACACCGTCATCCGGCGGTACAAGCTGCACTCCCGTGCCTCCGCGGAGGGCTTGGTCGTCACGCAGTACCCGAAGAATCGGACCGCCATGGAAGCGCGTGAGGACTTCTTCCGGCTGGCGCTAGAGATGGGCTACGGCGGGGGAGCGATTATCCCCTCCCAGGCCGGCACGCCGAACCTCCAGGAGGTTTGAGGTGGCAGGGAAGCGAGTGAATCTGTCGGACCTCGCAAGCGATCCGGTGCTGCCTGAGGCGCGGGTGCCGGCCTTCGCCGAGTCGGCGCCGCGGACGGCTCGGGTCCAGCAGGTTGCGGCCAACCCGCTGAACACCCGCGACCTCGACACCGACCACGCAAAGATCGAGAGCATCGCCGAGTCGATGCGCACGCACGGGCAGCTCCAGCCATGCGCTGTGGTTGCCCGAGACGCCTTCCTGCGGATCTTTCCAGAGCACGAGGCTGCAATCGGTAAGGCCGCATGGGTTCAGGTCACCGGCGGCAGGCGGCGTGCTGCGGCGCTGCTGGCGAATCAGTCGACGCTGGACATCGTGGTCAAGAACAGCTTGGCCGAGAGTAGAGAAGCGTGGGTTGGCGCCACTGCGGCCGAGAACCTCGACCGCGAGAATCTTGATCCAATCGAGGAGGCCAAGGCAGTTCAGCTACTGGTACGGGAGTGTGGAACGGGCAAGGCGGCAGCCACCCGGCTGTCTCGCACGCCCGCCTGGGTGACTCAACGACTTAACCTGCTCAAGCTGGCACCGGAGGTACAGGCACTGCTGCGGTCGGGAGAGCTTCCCCTCCGAGACGTCCGTGATCTTCACCAGCTTGCTCCCGACGAGCAGCTCGAAGAGTTGCAGCAGCGACAGCAACCATCCGAGCCGCCGGAATTAACCGCGGTTAACCGAGAGCCCAGCGCTGACGGGCCCTCGCCGACACCGAAGGTGCGGAGGTCACCAACGGCGTCCGCCATCAGGCGCCTAGGCGGTACGCCCGACAAGATCGCGGAAGCGCTGAGAGCAGAGATGGCGAGCGAGGATCTACGGGCCCTAGCGAACCTCCTTCTACGCCTGTCAGCAGTTGCGGGCGACCAAGAGCCAGGAGCCACTAGCGCCGCCGAGTAGGTCGGACAACGGCGCCATGACGGGGTAGCCGGCACGACAGATCAAAGCGAGCCGGATCGCGACCAGGACGCCACCACTTCGGCGGTGATGTCCTGGTCGCACTTCTCCTCGGCAATCACGATGGAAATAGCTGATCGCACACCACCTCGGTGCGAACGAGGGAGCTCCAAGGCCTCCGCCGAACGATCACCAGGGCCACACGGCGGCGGCGGCGAAGGCGGGTCGGCTCTGCTCGTCGTACAGCATCTCGAGGCGCTGAAGGGCGCCATCTCATCGAGACCCGTCGGAGAAGGCAGGCCGCAGCACCTCAGCGTCGCCGGCCGGCCTGACCACACGTCCGTCCGCGGCCGCCACCTCCCTGGTCGACGTCGCGCCGGAAGATAGCCCAGCGGGCCACGCGAGTTGTAGTAGAATCGTCCACGAACGCTCTGGGCGCCTTCGGGCCACCAGAGTTCTGGCTTCAAACTTTGGATGGCGTCCCCCGGATTCGGGTGGGCGCCATTCAGTTTTCCACCCTGCCTCCCGCATGCCTGGCGTGCTGGCGGCCTGCCACGCCCTACGCTGTGCCGGCGTGCGGAATCCGGGGCACTGGCCCCCGTCTCTGGAGTGGGATGCGTGTCTGAGGCGACAGCACAGGTACTGCAGCAGCGGTTCTCTGCCGAACGGCTGAGCACCTACCAGGCTGCGGTGGGCGGTGCCCTCGACCAGGCGGTGGCGCTATACGAGTGGAACGCCACGATGAGCGGCGCGTTCTGGATCACGCTGGGCCACGTCGAGGTTCTGGTCCGCAACGCCATGCACCGGCAGTTGACCGACTGGTCCACCCGGACTTACCGAGAGCCGCGCTGGTACCTCGACCCCGGTGGCGTCCTGGACGAGCGCCGCCACCAGCAGATAGACAAAGCACGCGAGCAGGCCACCCGTGACAGGCGGCAGGAAACACCCGGACGGGTCATCGCCGAGCTCACCTTCGGGTTCTGGCCCTTCCTGCTCACCCGCACCTACGACCGATCCCTGTGGCCGCACCTGCGTGGCGCCTGGCCTAGCCAGCGGCTGCGTCGGGATATCCATGGGCCCCTGGCCGACCTGCACGAGCTGCGCAACCGGATCGGCCATCACGAGCCGATCTACAACCGGCCCCTCAAGGAACTGCATACCAAGGCACTGAACCTGGCCTGCTGGACATGTCCTGACACCGGGGCCTGGATCGCCTCGCGATGCCAGGTTCTCGCTGTCCTGCAGACCCGGCCCTGGACCGTACGCGCCCCCCATACGCCCCCGCAGCGGCGGGGCCAGCACCGTCCGGTCCGACGCTGACACGCCGCCTGCGGCGATGTACTGGCAGGGCCGGTGCGGGTGACACTTAGCGCCTGAGTGACAGGCGAGCGCGGCAAGGCAACGCCTCCATCCGGTGGTCAGCCAGGCACCCGTAGGGCCGGCACGCTCCGGATCCGGCCGGTGTCGACGTCGGCCTGGTGGCGGCGCTGGGCGGTACGCAGCTCGTAGGCGCGTTGTCGGCAGGACCCGGCCTGTGGTGGGCTGGACGATGGCGTCGCCGCACCACCCGCACGGCGTCTCGATCTCGCGTTCGGTGACCCCGTCATCGTCCAACGCTAGGCCGACGTTTCGTCACTGACCTTGGGCGCGCACAGCTTGTGCAGGAGGTGTGGCTGATCGGCTGGTCGACATTGGTTGTGCCGTGCGCGGCTCCGGTTACCGGTCGGTACGCGCCTCGCGCGCCGGTCATCCGTGAGCGATCCAGCGTGCTTGGTCGCCTGCGGACGACCGTCCTGGCACGCGGCGGCGTGGTGGGCCGTCCCGAAGGGGCGGCGCGGCGGACGCCGGACACACGACCGCGGCCAGCGCCGCTGAGCGTCCGACACGGCCTCGCTCGACGAAAAGTCAGCCTTTTGTTCCAAGTTGCTCCGGCAGCGCCGGGCCGTCGACAACGTCGACGTCGGGGGGCCGTGGTCGCGTCACTGACGTTGTGCGCGGCCGAGAATGCAAGGGGGTGTGTCCCTCTAAAGAGGCCATGCTGGTGCGACCTGCGAGTGGGAACTGCGGCCACAGTTGATCGCCTGACGACGTGACGGAAGTGCTCGTCGACGCGATCAGTCGAAGACCTGGCTCCACGTGACCCTGAGAGGGTCGGGGTTGCTGTCGACGACGAGCCACCAGTCGTCGTCGTAGGGCACCTCCAGGATCACAGGGGTGACGTCGTAGAAGCCGCCGAAGAACTCGTACTCGTCGCCGTCGAGGTACGCCTGGTACTCGTCGCCGTCCATCAGGCAGACGCGGGCGGTCGAGCCACGAAGCTCCACCTCGAACACGGCGCCGCCCGCGTACGTACCGAGGTTCCAGTAGAGGTGTTTCACACGCTATGTGTAACCGATGGCCACGCGCGGTAGGAAGCCTGCTGGTGGGCAAGCATCCGCGACCTGCGAGCGGCTGCTGGGGGAGAGAGGAGGGAGCCCTCCTTCCAGGAGGCTGTCTGGCTTTCGCGGGCGAGGTTGCGGACCCGTCAAACGGCCGGCGACCTGCACTGTGTGCCAGTTTTCTGGGTTCGTCGGCGGCTGCTCGGGGCGGATCGGACTGAGGGCGACCGAAGCCCCGCGCGAAGGGAGGGTGAGGCCCCGGCAGTCAGATGCTCCCGCCGGCGGACTGGTGTCTGTCAGGGGGCGGGTCGGCTGACATAGCGGCGCTGATCCGACGCAGTGGAGGTGGCCCCACGCGGCTCGGGCGGCCATCTGAGTCGCGTGGAGCACCTGGGCCTACCGGCCCGTCCAGCAGTTGGCCCTGCGGGACGGTCCGGTCGGCGCGCGGCAACTCTTCCGAGGCGCGCGTGATGTCGGCAAGGGTGTGCGGTGATCTCCGACATTCTGCCGACAGGCGGCACTGTCCTGGTCGGCCGCGCTCTCACTCCGGCGAATGGCACGCCGCCGAGGATTCGCACGTCTTACGGGTTCGCGTGTTTACCGGGCCTCCGCCGACCTCTGCGTGTCCCATCTTGTGGACAAATCAGCGGGGCGTCCACGGGCGTGGACGTCTCGTCCAACGTCGTGGACGGCGATGCCGGGGCTGGTGTCGGCGGGGCTGAGCTGGGCGATCCTTCCTGCGGGAGCCGAGGGTGTAAGGACACACAACCAGTGCGCTAATGACCGTCGTTGCGCGCCACAACCTGTTCAGGTACTGCACTCTGTCACCGTCTCCTCGCATCATGTATAGATGGCGGGTGCCCCGCGCTGATCAGGCGGCCAACCGACTCGCGCGGAGCACCCTGACCGACCAGGCAGTCAGCACTGATCGGCACCGGCAACTCTCCCCGGCGTCCCTAATGTCGGGAAAGAGAACCCGGCAGACTCCCGACAACATCGCCGTTGCCGGGCCACCTCTCGTGCATCAAGGACGACTCGCATGAGTACCGCCGCCCGCCGCCCGCCGCCGCGCAACACCCGCCCATACGCCGTCGACGAAGCCACGATCCGGCGTCGGTGCGCCAACCCGGACGCCGCCGAATACACCCTGTACGTGCGCAGCCTCATCGACGACTACCTAGGCATCGGCGGGCAGTCGGCGATCATCCGCAACGCGCGCAAGCGTCGTCTGGACTTCCCAGGCCTGAATCGGCAAAAGCTGTCCGAGCAGCTCAGCCGCTACCGTCTCGGCCCGACGTGGGAAATGACCGAGCTGATCATCGGATGCCTGCCGGACAGCTGCGACATCGCCAGTATCCGGGCTGTCGCGGCGGGTTGGTACGAGTGCGCGCGCGGGCACCGACCTCACGGCTACAACGGCCCGGTCAGCCGTCCGCAGGGCAAACCGGGTCAGGACAACGTGCCCGAGAGCGAGCCGGCCGTGCCGGTCCTGCAACGCAAGCTCGCCCGCTTGCAGGACCGTCTCCGCGACGAGACCGCCCGTCACATCGACAACCTGCGGGCATCGGAGAACAGCCGCAATCACGAGGTGCGACGTGCTAACCAACTCGAAGCGCAGTTCCATCAGACGCGCGACGAGTTGCTGCGGATCAAGGCCATCGCCGCAGAGGTCGCCACGCTGCGAGAGGACTACGCCCGCCAGTGCGCCTACCTGGAGTTCATCGCCGCACCCACCCTGCGCGGCAAGCCCGTAATCGACCTGCCAGAGCCGCCTGTAGCTCGACGCCGGATCCACTTCGGGCTCCTGGTGGCCTCCATCGACCGTCAGGCGCCACCGGCGAGACGGGCCCTGGCCCGTTACCTATGTGCCTACGCCGAGGTCCTCGGCGCGTCTCCTACCGAGCTCGCCAGCCGCGCGGACATCGCCGTCACCGTGACCATGGACATCCTCGCCGGCCGCCTGGTCCCCACCGCCGCCCACGCCACCCGCCTGGCCACCGTGCTGGACTGCGTACCGGAGACCCTGCGGCACCTCAGCGCCGCCGCCAGTAACGCCACCGCCCTCGACGAGTGCTTCTGGAGCATCGCCGGCACCGTCGACCCCGCGACTACTCGGCCTGGCCGCGACGAAGGTGTCGGGTCGGATCCCGACAACCGCTCCACATACCCGCACAACGGCCCGACACCGCCCAGTCCAATCGCCGAACGCTTGCGGCAGCTCGCCGCGATCTACCGCGACGGCCTGATCAGCGACAGCGAGTACGCCGAGCAACGCGAACGCATCCTTGGGGAGTTGTAGGCCACACGGTCTTGCGCGCCGGAACCTTCGCCCTGCCAGCCGGTCGACGTTGATCAGGTCAACCAACTCCGCGTGGCGGAGACATGCTGGGTGCCCGGCCGGCTGCAGCACAGCCGGCCGGGGACCTCAGTGGTCGCCGTTCAGGCCGCTCGATGGCGCCGGTAGAGGAAGGCGAGGCTGGCGGCCTCGGACTCCAGCCAGCTGGCGTATCCCGAGGAGGGCCGCACCCGGGTGTACCCCTGCGGCCGGTCGGCAACCACGCGTCGTCCTGGTCGACGACGTCCCGCCGGATCCGTTCGGTAACTGACCGGTGTCATCGTCTTGGTGTTCGTCGACGAGCTCTCGGCGGCCGGCGCTGGTCCATGACGAGATGACGATCCAGGCTCCACGCGCTGTGCCCGCCTGGTGCTCGTTGACGAGCACCAGGCGGGCACAGCGCGGCCGGACTGTGGCGGCTGTCGACACGTCTTTCAGCAACCGCGTTGGGTCCGGCTCCCTCCGGCGGACGGGTCGTCGCGGCAGTGTTCTGATCAGCTGCTTGGCAGCGACTCGACAGCAAGCAGACCCCGCCATTCCACGACGGGCTTACAAGGGTCGGTGTCGGTGCGCTCAAGGTGCAGCTCCAGCTGCCGAATCGGGGCTGTACTTGTGTATTCGGTTTCGTGTACGTGGTTGTCCTTCGCCAGTATGCCGTGGCCTAGCTCTACGCCGTCGGCGCGCAGGATCCACCGTATCTGGGCATTGCAGCGCTGGTCGACGCCTTGGAGGACGAGGTCCCCCAGGATCGCTCGGCGGGGTGAGAAGGGCGGAATTCTCTGGACCGGCTGCAGGACAGTGGTGAAGGTGGTGGCGTTGTTGTTGAACTCCCACCAGTAGGAATCGGGGCAAGAGCGGCTGCCGCAACTTGTCAACGGCTCGCCCCGTTTGGGCTGGTCACCGGCTTTGTAAGTCATCCCTATGGGAAGCCAGTGATACATCGCCCACCCAACGAGGCAGACAAAAATAACGGCGAGAGCAGCTACGAGAGCCCTAATGGTCCAATTGGAGCCGTTTTCGGAAGAATGTTCAGTTGCGTCTTGGGGTGGGGTGGTGACTGAGGAGTCGTCCGGCACGGCCAACGGTATGGCCACCACGGCGGGCTGGTCGGCGTCTTGGGGTGGGGTGGCTGAGGAGTCGTCCGGCACGGCTCCTTGGTGGTCCAGCCGTTCCCACACCGCTTTGGCCTGCTGCTCGATGGTCGGGAGGCTGCTGGGATCCAATCCAATCTGCTGGGCGTAGGGCCGCATCTCTTTGTCGATGCCAATCCCGTGTTCTTCCGCGTAGCCGCGGATGCCCTTGAGGAGGATCTCGTAGGAGACCCAGTCTTTACGCTTCTTGCCTTGGGCAAGAACTGACAGCGTGTTCCCAGAGATGTTGGCAATATTGCCAATTTCGTTCCAGCTGGGTGTGCCAAGCGAGTGACGCAGCTTCCTCAGGTACTCCGCGAGAGGTTTGGCTGGGGCGTCATCAGGGATGGCATGTTCTTTCTGGCCGGGTCTGGTCATCGCGACGGCCCGTTCTCGGTGGTGACGGCGGCATCCTGGCCTGCGGCAGTGGGCGCGTGGTGGGCCGACGCGGTGTTGATCTGCCCGGCGGCGGCGATGGCCAGGTAGACCACGGCCGGCGCGCTGGAGAACACGACCTCGGCGGGCAGGTCGAAGGCCAACAGGACCACCGGGTAGGCCAGCACCAAAGCGAAGATGACAACGGCCAGCCAGGGACGGCGACCCGTACGGCCGCTGCGGGGATGCGGGGACATGGACATGGGGGCCTCTCCTACCGGAGCAGGGTGGCCACCCGCCCCGGAACGGGGTAGTGCGGCCACAAACGGGTGTAGGCGGTAATGCCCCAAGAGGCTGGCTAGGCCACTTGACAGCGGGGCGTAATCAGATACTGCCACTCGCCCGGATGCCTTGTCGCGCCCCAATCAATCGCGAATAGATTCGGTACTGCCGCTCGACCAACGCGTCAGACGCCGATTTTATCGGCAGCTAAATAAGATGATCGTGGCGATTAGATCACGATTGATCGCAGTTTGCCGGCCAGCCACGTGCTTTACCTGCTTCGATCGCCGCAACGGCCGCGCGATTAATCGGAGAACCGTCACGGTTCTGGTGTATCCGCAGCTCAGAGGGTTGACTGACCTCCTGAACCAGGACATGCTCCAGTCGGGACTGATCGCGCGACCTGGTTGATCTTCTGAAGGGGCCGACGGGTGTAGGCGGCTTCGGAAGGAACTCTTGCTGGCTACAAGAGGGCTACATGGTCGGGGCGCCCCGAAGCGGCGCCCCGACCGAAGACTCGACGCGACCACGGGTAAGGAGGATTCACGCTGAAATTGACGTTAGTACGGCAGCCGCCGTTCGGGGTCATGGCTGGAGTTCGAGGTTGAGGCGGCGGGAACGTGCCTGGCGCGCGTCGGCGTCAGTCTCTGCGGTTCAGGGCCTCGGTGACGGTCTCGATGCCGTGGCGGTCGATCATCTGCTGGAGTTCCTGGGCGGGGGTGGGGCGGCCCCGGCTGTCGGCACGGTCCGCGCCCTGCCCATGCAGGTGCAAGGCGAAGCGGACGGTCTGCTCGTCCGCGCCGTTGCGCAGGGCCCGAGAGATCTCGGTGATCTGCCGTTGCTGCAGGCAAGCGGCCTCCTTACTGAGCTTGGTCCGGCGGGGATCCCTCGGGCCCATGCTGGCCAGCTCGGTCTCGACACGGTTGAGATTCCGGCCAGTGCCGATCGCTCTGTTGATCCAACCCATGCGTCTTTCCTCCTCGGGGTAGGGGTGGCCAGTCGCTCCAGGTGGCGGCGGTGACAGCCCGCAGGGGTTGTTAGCCCTGCGGGCGTTCGGCGGGCTGGCGGTAGGTGTCGTCGAACCAGCGGATGAAGCCCATGGCGCTGCCCCACTGCTCAGAAATCCGCTCGTGGATGGCGCGCTGATCGTGGCCGGGGAGGAACTGTCGGGCTCCGGCGACCACTCCGCCGCACCCACAGCCACAGGTACGCGGCCGATCGAGAGGGTGATTGTCGACGTAGGTGATTGGCACGGCACGTCCCCACCGGCGGCCCGGCGCGGGTCCGGGTCGGGCGGCCTGCCGCGCCAGACACACGTCCAGGGGAGCGGTCACGACGACAGCGACGGCGGGCACCCCGTGCTCGGCGGCGAGCGCGAGCAGCCACGCCCGGTTGGCGACGCTGCTGCTGGTGGCGTCGACAACGGTGGTCAGCCGGCGGGCCAGGCGGGTGTGCAGAATCGCGGTGAGCAGGGTAAGCGCGTCGGCGGTGGCGTCCTGGTCGCACTCGTCGTCGGACACCACGGCGCGTAGCCAGTCGAGGCTGTAGACCTGGTGCGGCCGGTAGTGGGCGGCGGCCCACGAGCAGGTGTTCGGCGCGGGCCTCTGCGGCCTGGGCGCTGGCCGGCGGCGGCCGCCGTGTGGGGGCACTCGGGTTACCGGTGTCGGTCCACGGGGAGGCCGCTGCCCGGCTGAGCCGTCTGCGGCCAGTCGCTGTCGGCTTTGTTGCCGAGCAGAGCGGTGCGGTCGGTGCGGCGCAGGCGTCCAGAGGTGCTGGCGCGGATGCCGGCGAGCGCGGCTTCAGCGGCTGGGCTGCGCTGCCCGGGCCGGGTGGCGGCCTGGTCTCGCTCGTCCCAGCCGACGCGGTGGGTGGCCATCGCGTCGGCCGCCACCGTGGCCTGCTCAACGACCTCGCGGCGGTGGTCGGCGGCGACCTGGGCGCGGTGCTCGTCGAAGCGGCGGGCGGGGTGCGGCGGCTCGGCGTCGCCGGTCAGCGAGTCGTCGAGCAGGCGGCGCAGGTAGCCCAGCGGCCGGTCCGGCAAGTCGAGCAGCTCCCGGCCGCCCCGGGACTGCCCGATCCAGTCGAGCAGCACGGGCATCGTCCAGTCCGGACCCAGCCGGGCCCCGAGGGTCGCTGCCACCCGGGGCGTGGGCGCCGCTTGCAGCCACTCGAACGCCCGCTGTGCGGCCCGTGCCAGGTCGTACGCCCACCCGGACCACTTCGGAGCAGGCCGGGACCGTTGTGACGCTCCACACGCCCCCTCGATCGGCCTAGGACGCCGTACGGATCGTGACCCTTGCCGCCCCTCGGTTGTCGGTGATGAGCGCGAAGCGCGTTTCCCCCCCCGACTCGGCCCCACCGACCGAGGGTGAGTGATCGAGGGAGGAGTTTCACCCCGAAACACGAGCCAGGAGTAAACGCTCATACCTTGAGACGCTGCGCGGGGGTGGCAGATATTCAGCGCGTGTCGAGCGAGGTCCTCGGCGCCCTCGATGGCGGTGGCCCGGGCGGTGGCCACAGCCTGGCGCAGCTGGGCACGCCGCGCCATGGCGGCCATGTCCATCACCGCGCCGGTACGGGTGTGCAGCGCATCGACGTCGTCCTGGGCGGCCTCCAGCAGCGCCACGGCGTGCGCGAGCAGCCCTTCGATGACCAGCAGCGCCACCGGCAGGTACGGCTCCCGCGCCACGGCACGCTCCCGGCCACCCAGGGGCGCCAGGTCGAACTCCGCCCGGTCGTACGTGCGGCCCAGCCGGGTCCGTTCCTCCAGCGACAGCTTGCCGCCCTGGACAGTGCGCTCCATCCACTCCAGGGCCTCGGCGCGGGCCCAGCAGCCGGTGACCGTGCGCGGCTGGCAGCCGGCCAGCTCGGCGGTACGCAGCCGACCCGGCCGGGTGATCCGGGCGTTGGCGTCCACAGCCAGCACGCCCGCGACGCGGGCCAGCACCGACGGACGACCACGTCGCGACCCCCTCGTCGCATCCTGGCGGGCCAGCAGATCGGCCAGGTGCACCACCGCATGGCCACGGCGACGGCCGCCAGCAAACGCCTCGATGACCTCCCGCAGCCGCTGCACCCACGCGGTCAGCTCCGCCACCCGATCCTCAGCCTCAGTGACCTCCACGAGCTGCCCGAAGCGCGCCGCCACCGCGGCCCGCTCCGCCTCGACGACGGCGACCGCGGTGGCCTGCTCGGCCTCCTGCTCCTGGGCGAACTGCTCGCGGATGGCGGCCAGCCACGAGTAGCCACACAGCCAGCACGCCGGCGACGGCTCCCACTCACCACACGCCGCACAGCCCTCATCGACGTCGTCGAGCACGGCGGCGCGCATCTCGGCTGCCTGGCGGCGCTGCTCCCGCTCCGTGCGGCTGCGCCAGCACGGGATGCACAGCGGATCCGACCCAGCGCCGTCACGCGGCAGGCCCTGCGTATCCCGGCCCGCACTGGCGCAGGACACACACGGCGTCTGCACACCTGTCGGATACACCGGCCGCCGACGAGCACCCGCCGGAGCAACCAGCCGGGCCTGCCCAGTGCGGGTCGTCTCCACCAACAGAGTGGGCCGGGCCAGGTGCACCGTGCACCGATCACGACCAGGAGCAGCCAATACCGTCCGGCCAACAGCGGCGCAGACCGGGCAGTGCCCGGTCGCGACCACCCGGTCGGCGGTCAACGCGTTCAGGTGCGATGCCGTGGTCATCGCGGCACCGCCGCAGACCAGTCAGGTGTGCGTCCTGAGCCAGGGTGATCTCCTGCGATTGCGGCAGCGACAAGCGAGGGGACTGGGCGGGCACAGGCGTCGCCGCGACACGCGGAAAAGGTGTCGAGAGACAAGAGTGCACCCAGCCCGGAGGTGGGTGCTATGGTGTCCTCCGAGCTTGTGAAGAGCCTCAAACCCTCACCGCGGCCAAACGAGAGGGGTTTGGGGCTCTGTTTTTTTGTGGAGTTAGGGGTTGAGCGCGGGCGCTCCCTCAAGATCAGAGTCTGGCTGTAACCCGTGGATCTTACGGCGACCTTTACTCGTACCGTGACCCCAACACGCCGCGAAATCAGCGATCTCGAACAGTCCTGTGTGGAATCGCGTCCCAAATCTGGACATACCAGGATGACTCCGGCGTCCTCCAGGGGCAGAAAATTGCGACTACAGGTAGCCGAATAGGCGGCCCGACGATTCGGGCCGCCTATTCGGGCACGTTGAATGGTCACTCGGGCCGATGAATGGTGTCGCAGTAGAGGGCGGTACCGACTCCGTCGTGGGCGTACAGCTCGCCGTAGCGATCGGCCGGGCCGTCAACGGCGTCGAGCAGCCGCTGCGCCTGGCGGCACGCGGCGTCGAGGTCGGTGGCGGTGGCGGTGAAGTAGGTGACGGCCTGCGGGGTGTCGGGCTCGGGGTCGGTGACGACGTCGAGGCGGTACTCGTCGGTGGTGCCGAGCACGAGCAGCTCGAACGGGCGGTCGGTCATGGCGCTCACCGGGCCCAGATCGCCAGGGCGACGGTGATGGCGGCGCCGGCGTACCCGGCCAGCAACAGCGGCACCGCGCGGGAGATGGCCTGGTACTTGGCGCGAACGAGGCGCGAGAGCCACCACAGCTCGCGGGCGCGGCTCAGCGGGGTCATCTGCGCGACCTGCTCGGCGTCGCCAGCGGCGAAGCGAGCGAGAACGTCGGTGGGGGTGTCCGCGTCGGCGTAGACGGGGAACCCGGTGTCGCGGCCCAGGCGCGGACGGGAGGCGGTCAGCAGCAGCACCACGGCGATCAGCACCACCACGGCGGTGACCACCCCGACGGTGAGGGCGGCGGTGGGCAGGTGGCCGCCGGCTCCGGCGCCGCCGAGCACGGCCAGGCCGGCGCCGAGCAGCACACCGGCCATCTGGAGGTAGCCCGACGCCTTGGGGTCGACCCGGTGCAGCTCGGCGCGTACGGCGGCGATCTCGGCGTCCAGGCCGGCGGTGACGGTGCCCCGCCCGCAGGCGGAGGCGTGCGCCCCGGCGCGGGCGAGGATCTCCAACTCGGAGAAGTCCGCGTCGGTGGTGCCGCAGCCAGTGCAGCGCGAGGTGCTGTTGGCCAGGCTGGTGGAGATCTCGACCAGCACGGCGTGCGCCCCAGCGGTCGGGATCTGGAAGTGGCGGCGCGCGGCGCGCGGGTCGTAGGTGCTGGCGTACGCGACGCCGAGGTAGGTCGGATCTCCGGGGTCAGGCACGATGAGGGTGCTCCTCTAGCTCGATGCGGGCTGGGTGGGGTGGCGGGCGGCCCCGAGCTGTAGGAGGCGTGGGGGCCGCCCGCGCGGCGTTATCGGCTGGTCGAGACGTAGGTGGGGGAGTCGGGGCGCGGGTACGTCTCAGGGCGGCAGGCGTCGTCGTAGCCGCACCAGTCCCATACGGCGAGGCCGGGGCGCAGCGGGGTGGTGCGCTCGTCGGCGAGGATCTGATCGGCGTCGTCGGTCCAGTCGACGCCGGTGGCGATCGCGGCGACGGCGGCCTGGTCGACGTGGCGGGCACACACCTTCTGGGCGATGGCTTTGCCGCTGGGCAGGTGGGTGAGGCTGTAGCGGCCGTCGAGGCGCTGTCCGTCGTCGTCGAGGGTGACGTTGACGGCCAGGCCGGGCGCGACCGGCCAGCCGGTCACGACCCGCTCGACGGTGCGGGGGCTCTCGGCGTCGTTGTCGCTCACGTACAGCCGCACCGCGGTGGTGGTCGGCGCGGCGGCGGGGGTGGTCGTGGTGGTCATGGTTCCTCCTCAGTGGGTGCTATCGACGGGCGGAATTGGGGGCGTGGTCAGGACGCGTCGCTGGTGCGGGGCTTGTGGCGGGCGTCGATGAGGTCGTCGACCATCGCGGCGACGGCGCTGCCGGCGATGGGGCCGGCGTAGGCGAGCAGGGACAGGGTCAGCCACACCACGGCGGTCAGGCCGGCGGCGGCCGGGCCGGTGCCGGCCGGTGCGCCGACGTAGACGGCCACGCCGGTCAGGGCGCCGATCGCGGCCCAGCCGATGCGGCCGTAGGTGGAGCCGAACAGGGCGGCGGTGTAAAGGACGCAGACGGCGACGAGCCAGGCGATCCAGGCGTCGCGGCCGGTGGCGGGCAGGCCGATGGTGTGGGCGTCGAGGTAGGCGCGCACCGGGTCGGAGATCGAGCCGGTGATCGGCCCGTCGGTGATCCAGGACCCGAGGGTGGGGACGGCCTCGCCGGTGGCGGTGACGATTCCGCCGAGTGCGGTGAGCATGCCGGCGATGACGACCCACAGCAGCCACAGCAGTCCACCGGCGACGGTCAGGGCGATCAGCGCGGCCACGACGATCGGCCACCACTCGCGCACGGCTCGCACGGCGCGGGAGGTGCGGGCGGTGCGCCACCAGGCCGCCAACCGCTGACGGGCGGGGGCGGCAGCGGTGTCGTCGAGCGGGGGCAGGTGCTGCGGGTCGGTGTCGGGGGTGTGCACGTAGTTCTCCTTCGTCGGTGGGTCGGTCGGTTGGTGGGTTGGGTCAGCGGCGGGCGGCGAGCATGGCGACCAGCCACGCGCCAGCGGTGCCGGCGGTCGCGGTGAGCGCCTGGGTCCATCCGCCGGGGGCGGCGATGCCCATCAGCACGGCGGTCACGGCGGCGGCGTGCAGGACGTAGAGGGCGATGTGGGAGCGGCGGCGGGCGAGCACGCCCTGACCCACGGCGGCGAGGCTGCCGGCGGCCCAGCTCGTCCACAGCGCCCAGCCCCACAGTCCGTGGGTGCTGGCCCAGGCGGTGGTGGCGGGCAGCAGCAGCGCGTGCACGGCGACGACGGCGGCCAGGGCGAGTAGGACCCAGGCGGTGTAGGTGGCGGTGTGCATCAGGCGGCGGCGGTCGGCGAGGACGGTGCCGACGGTCGTGACGCGGCCTGCGGGTGGCCAGCGATCGCAGCAGCGGCGTGGCCAGAGGCCGGAGTCGTGCTGATGGCGGTGGGCCGGCTCGTTGCCGGGAGCTGCGGGCTGGCGCATGACGTCTCCTGGTGGTGGATGGCGAGGGGGCGGACCGGGGTGATCGCGCGGGCGTGGCTGGCCACGACGGCGGTGTACTCGTCGAGGGCGGTGTGCATGTCGGCCTCGGCGGCGGCGACCTCGCGGGCGTCGCTGACGCGTTCGGCGGCGGTCAGCGCGAGCGCGGCAGCCGCCGCGGTGAGCAGCGCCCCGCCGAATGCCGGCGGGCCACCAGCGTTGGCGGCGAGGTGCCCGGCGGTGGCCACGCCGCCGAGCAGACCGCTCACGCCGGCAACGGCCGGCCAGCGGCGGCGGCCGGTGTGGGCGCGGTGGCGGCGGCGGCCGGCGGCGTGGATGGCGTCCTCGGCGGCGCGCATCCGCACCGGGTCGAGCTGCCACGCCATCAGCTCGACCGACAGCGCGTCGATGCGCTGCTGGTGGGTCAGCGCGTAGAGGGTGTCTGCCGGCTGGACGTCGCGCTGGCGCGTCAGGCGGCGGATCTCGGACTCGATCTCGGCGACCCGGGACATGTGTCTCCTATACGGACGGTGACCTAACAGGCGGGCTCATAACAGGCGTGGGGGAGGGGGGTCGGCCCCTGCATAGGGGCCCCTCACCGGGGGGAGGGGCCCCACGGTTATGAGGAGTTATGCGTTACTGGCCGTGACGGTGGTGGTGGCGGCCTCGGGCGGCAGGTACTGCCCCGTCACCGGCCGCCCGTCCGGGTTCTGCGGGCGCACGACCCGCCCCTGCTGGCCCAACTGCGTCAGCGCGTTGGACACCAACTGCGGGGTCGCGGTGTCGTCGCCGCCCTCCACCAGCACGGCGAGGATGTCCTTCGGCGTGGCCGGCGTGCTCTTGGTGCGCCAGATCAGGCGCACCGCCGCCTCGACCCGGTCGGCGCGGGTGCGATAGCCGGCCAGGGGCGTCGGCTCCACCGGCTCGGCGGCCGGGGCCTCGCTGGCGGCCGGCGTGGGGGCGGCCGACGCGAGGGGCTTGCCGCCGAGCTTGCTGAAGATCGAGGCGACGGCCGAGGACATAGCCTTGTCGGCGTCGCGCTCCGGGGTGCTGGCCTGCGGCTTCTTGCTGCGGGCGCGGGCGCTGCGCAGGTCGGCCAGGTAGTCGTCGGTGACGAGCTGGTGGCGGCCGGCGTAGATCGGGCCGGCGGCCTGCGCCGACCCGGCGTCCAGCTCACGCTGGTGGAAGCGGCGATTCCACGAAATCTCGTCGACCTTCGGGCCGTCGTGCAGGACCGGCTTGGACGGGTCGCAGGTCTGGACGTACTCGATCTTCGCGCGGACCGGGTCGCCGTCGCCGAGGCGGGCGTAGCACTCGCCGCGGTGGCGCAGCGGGGGCAGCTTGTAGTTGCCGGTGACCCGGCCGGCTTCCTGCTCGTCGCCACTCATGAGCACGATCTCGCGGCCGATGTTCGCACTGGCGTCGCCGCCGGCGTCGCCGAACTGGTGGTGCACCCCGCGCTGGGTGGCCGCGACCAGGTAGATCCCGGCAGAGGCGACCGCCTTGGTGCACTCCGCGTACATGTCCCCGGCGGTGACTTCCGCCCCGTCGTAGCGCACCTTGTTCTTGGTGTTCAGCGCGAAGCTGGCCTCGTCGATGTAGATGAGGATCTTCTTGAAGCCGTGACGGGCGGAGAAGGGCTGGTCCTGGCGCCAGCGGGCGATCTCCATCGCGGCGATCAGCATCTGCAGTACGCCCTCGGCGTCGGCGCGGACCCAGTCCAGCGGCGGGCGCACATCGGTGCCGAGGTAGGGCTCCAGCCACTGTCCGACCAGGTCGTAGAGCTTGCGGGTGCCGGCGACCCAGATCAGGGCGTCCTCGCAGCGGGTGACGTCGGCCCACTCGCGGTGGATGAAGGCGGACTTGCCGCCGGTCGACGCGCCGAGGATCCAGCCGTGCCGGCCCATGTCCACGCCGATCGGCATACCGTCCATGCCCCACAGCGCGTACGAGGGATCGGCGAGGCGCCGCCAGATCGGCCGACCGGCGGCGTCGACCAGCTCGTCGACGCGCTCGCGGTAGGGGCGGATCCGCTTCATGACGTCCTCGGTGTTGGCCTGGACCGTGTAGACGCCGACCCGGCCCGGGTCCTCGCTGATGGACACCCAGTCAGGGGCGATGTCGCGGCGGGTGATGTCGCGCAGGGCCAAGGCGATGCGGCGGGCATCGTGGTCGTCCAGGCGGGGGGCCTGCTCGACGCGGACCTTGCCGTTAACCACGCGGCGCAGCTCGATCGGCGCCCACGCTTCGAGCTTCGCGCCGAACGGCGCGTCCGCCGGGCCGACCATCTGCGGGTTGGACACGCGCAGCCACTCCAGGCCGGCGCGGCGCACCGCCAAGCGCAGCAGCCACGCCAGGTGCGGCTCACCCTCACGCGGGCCGGTCAGATCCTCGCTGGTCAGCGCAAGGTTGGCGTGGGCGGTGGCGGTCAGCGCCGTCTGCGCCGGGGCGGCCGGCGGCGGCGCGTACCGCAGCAGGTACTCGTGCGCCCGCGCCATCACCCACGTAATGCCGCCCAGCGCCGGCAGGACCAGGGCCCACACCGGCCACATCTCCGGCACCGACACCGCCAGCGTCGACCAGGCGGCGTAGACGGTCACCCCCGCCACCAGCCAACCCACCACCCGGGACTTCGACGCCGAGCTGAGCCGGGCGAACATCGGGCTGATCCGCACCAGCAGACGGGCGCCGAACGCGGCTGCCGCCGCCAGCAGAGCCGTGGCCAGCCCCGCCATCCACACCGGCGAGCCGGTGACCAGCCACACCGCCACCCACACCGCGCTGATGAACGGCGCGACCACGGCCCAGAACGTCTTCCACTCGATGCCTGCTGCTCGCCGCTTCGTCACGGACGCTGCTCCTTCGCTTGCTGTCTTGCCTGGTCCTGCGGTTCCGGAGGGGTGGGGGGCCGCACCACGTGCGGCGCGGCCCCCGCGCGGTGGATCGGTCAGTGACCGATGGAGCGGGCCTGCGCCTCGTACGCCTCGGCCTGCTCCTCGTAGTAGCGGGCCGCGAGGATCTCCCGCGCCGCCTCCGCCTCCGCCTCCCGCGCCGCCACGGCGTGCCCGTGGGCCACGTTGGGGTCACGGATCGTGCGAGACGCCTGCTTGTGGTTCTCGGCCGACTCCTGGTTGGCCCGGGCGTCACGCCGGTACTGGTCAGCGGCGTCACGGCAGGCCCGCGCCCGATCGGTCAGCGTCTGCGCCTTCTCGACCATCTCGGCGTAGCGGTTCGCCACCCGCATCGCGTCCTGGTCGATGTCGGTCGTGGTGCTCATCTCTGGTCCTCCAAAGTGGTGGGAAACAGGGGATTGGTGCTGGTGGTGCGCGGTGCTGTGCAGCGGCATCGGTGCAGGCCGGTCCATCCACTCGCTGCCAGCGGTAGGACCGGAGTCAAAGAACGCAGCCTCATGCGGCGGCTTACGGAACGACGACGTCGACGGGCCACTCGATGAGCTGCTCGGCCGGCCGCCCGGCACGGTGATGTCGTCCAGGTCGACGTCGATCACCGTCTCCGGCCGATGCCCACCCGGCGCCGGCCGCGCCTTTGCCGTCGCCGCCGGCTCGTCCTTGCCGGCCGTTTTGTCGGTCTCCGCCGCCTTGTCGTCCGTGCTCTTGCTCTTGTTCTTCGCGCCGCGGGCCAACCCGAGCAGGCCCAGCAGTGCCGCTCCGCCCGCCGTCTTGGCCTTGCGTCCCGCCTCGCTGGTCGGCTTCGCGCCGCCGCCGCTGCTGGTCGGCTTCGAGCCGCTGCCGGGGGTCTTTCCGCTGGCCGGAGGCTTGCCGCCGCCGCCCGGGGTCTTGCTGTCGCCAGGGGTCTTGGTGCGGCCGAACGGCCACCGCCCCTTGTCGCCGGGCTTCTTCCCACCGTCGCCAGCCGGCTTTCCACCGCCGCCGGGAGTCGTTCCGCCCTTGGGTGCCTTCGGGGTCTTCCCGCCAGGGGTTTTGCCGCCCGCGCCCGGGGTCTTGTCACGGCCGAACGGCCACCAGCTCCCGGACTTGGCGCCGGCCGGCTTTCCACCGCCGCCGGGGGTCGTCCCGCCCTTGGGGGCCTTTCCGCCAGGGGTCTTACCGCCCCCACCAGGGGTTTTGCCGCCGCCAGGGGTTTTGTTGCGGCTGAACGGCCACCAGCTGTCCCCCTTGCCCCGGCCGTTGGGCGACTTGCCGGGCCGGTCGCCCCGTGCGGAGCCGTCGCGGCCCGAGCGGTCCTTGCCGGTCTTGCTCCGGCGGGTGTACTTGCGCCAGGCCAGCCAGCCGGCGCCGGCCAGCACCGCGACCACGATCAGCCCGACACCCAGCAGCAGCGCCATCAGCGGCGACACCATCCACATCGCCACCACCACGGCGGCGACGATCGACACCACCACCAGCGCCACCACCAGGCCCACCGACGCCGGCGACGTCTCCGTCAGCTCCTGCGGCTTGACCTTGTCGTCCTTGCCCTGCTCCACCGGCTGCGGCTGCTCGGCCAGCACCGACAGGTCCGGAGCCGGCATCGCCGTCTCGGTCGCCTCACCCTCGATCGTCGGGGCCACGGCCATCGTCTCCGTCTGCATCGCGTTACCTCCCATCAAGCGTTTTGGCTGCTCACGCCCCACGGTTATGAGCTGTTATGAGGCGCTGCACGGGCCGGCCCGACCCGGAGACCGGGCCGGCCCCCGGTCACGCGACGCGACCGCCGGTGAGTTCGAAGACCTGGCCGACGATTTCCGCCGGCACGGCGTTGAGGACCTTGCGGATCGTGCGGTCGGAAATTCCGGTGATCTCCGCCAGCGCGGTCTGCGTCGCGTCCGGGTTTTCCGCCCGGGCCATCAGCACGGCCGCCACCTTTTCCGGCTTCACCGTTTCCACCTCGGGCAGGTTGGCCGGCAACTGCGCCGGCACAGCGGCCAGAGATTTCCGGGCGGTGGACCGCACGATTTCCGGCTGCCGACCCCCGCCGATTTCCGCCTTCTCCTGCGCCCGGGCGAGGGCCCGGCGGGTGCGCTCCAGTTCGTTGACGAGAGCCTCGCGGGCCTCGGTGATCGCCTGGCTCTCCTGCTCGGCGCGGGCCCGCGCGGTCATCTGGCTCTCGGCGAAACGCTGCGCCTGGTCGAGCTGCGCCCGCAGCTCCCGCACCGTCTCGTCCAGCTCGGCGGCCCGGTCCTGGGCGGCCTGGCCGGTGTAGCGGGCCTCCGCCAGGGCGTGCTGGTGGTCGCGTTCGGCCTGGTCAGCGGCCTCGGTGAGTGCTCGGACCTGCTCGGCGGTGGCCTGCTCGGTCAGGGCCCGAGCGGTAGCGGCGCGGTCTGCGGTGTCGCGTGCCTCGGCCAGCCGCCCCTCCGCCACCCGCGCGGCCTCGATCGCGGCGGCGGCCCGCTGCTCGGCGACCCGCACGGCCTCACGAGCCTCGACGGCGGCCCGCTCGTGCTCGGCGATTTCCGCCTCCGTGGCGGCCTGGATTTCCGCCCGCTTTTCCGCCTCCGAGCGCGCCCGCGTTTCCACATCGGCCGCCCGGGTTTCCGCCTCGGCACGAGCGGCGGTTTCCGCGTCGGCCCGCGCCGTTTCCGCCTGCGCCTTCGCCTCGGCTTCCGCCTGCGCCTGGCGCGCGGCGGCCGTTTCCGCCTGCGCCGCCCGGACATCTTCCGCCCGTCGCGCCGCCTCTTCCTCGGCCTCGATTTCCTTTCCGGTACGACCGGTAAGGATCTTGACGCGGACGACCACGATCGGCGCAATGCACGCGACCGCCACCACCAGACCCCACGGCACCTCCTCGCCGGCCTCGGTGTCGATGAACACCGGCAGAAGGTGCACCGCGACCTGACAGAAGATCATCAGCAGCATGCCGACGAGCATGTCCTTCCACCGGCGACGGTGGAACGCGGTGATCACGTACACGTCGAGCATCACCGGGAACATCCACGCGATGGACGCGTGGAAGTGGGCCAGCACCGCCAGGTCGAACTCACCCTTGGCCGTGAGAATCACCGCGGCGGCCATGGCGATCCACGGCCCCACCGTCGCCGCGTCGCGCAGCTTCGCATTCATCGGGTTGCCCCCATCGCCGGCTCGGCGCACTCCAGGCACTCCCCGAGGGAGCGCGGGATGTAGTAGGGCCGCACCACCTGGCAGGTCGGGCAGGTCCGGCGGGCGACCAGCGCCTTGCCGATCGCGGCGAGCTGCGCCAGCGTGGCCGTGCGCTTCTTCGCCGCCTTGTCGACCTTGTAGAGGTAGGCCACACGCTCGCCGCCCACCCCGCGCCACATCACCTGCGCCGCGATCGGCTGACCGCCCGGACGCAGTCCCTGCGCCCGCAACTGACGCACCGTGGCGTAGCCGGCCGGCGCGCCCTGCCACCAGTAGGTGGGGATGCCGTAGCGGGTGCCCTCCGGGTCGTAGAACGCGGCACGGATCCGGCTCACCGCGACACCTCCCACTCGTAGGAGGCCGTCACGGCCAGGTCCCCGGCCAGCGTGAGCAGCGTCGACGTGGCCGCCGATATGGTCAGCCGCCCCAGGTCGTCGACGTCGCCCGCCTGCTCGAACATCGCCGACCGGGCAACCTTGATGCCCGCGACGATGTCGGTCAGCGGCAGCCCCTCCGCCGCGAACTTGCCGAACCAGGCGTCGAGAATCTGCACCGCCGTCGCGTAGGCCGCGCGCACGCCCTTGGCCCAGGCGTGCCCGGACGGGTCGCTGTGCTCGGTGCGGTCCGCCTCCCGCAGGGCCGTCTCGCCCCGCGCGGCCCAATCGGCGCGCACCTGATCCGGCGAAAGCACCTCACGGCCGTTGAGGATCAGGCGGCCGGTGTACGACACCACCGTCCCGCGCTGGTCAGTGGCCACGCTCGACTGGCCGGTCGCGCGGATGCTGACACCCGCCAGGGTCGGGATACGCAGCGTCGGCATCAGCTCTCACCACCGACCGCGCGGCGGGCCCGGACCTGCGCGAGCAGCTCCCGACCGAGGGGGTTGAGGTCGGCGTCGTCAACGTCGACGGCCAGGCCGTGACGGCGCTTGTCGAGCCATCGCCCCAGCCGGCCGCCACCCACCACCGCGCCGACCAGGCCGACCGCGACCACCGGGGAGTAGAGCAGGACCTGCGGCACCTGCTCGGCGTGCTCGGCCAGCAGCCGGCCCGCGACCACCGCGATCGGAGCCGCGACCACCGCACCGGCAGCGACCTTTGGCATCCGCGCCGACGTCGGCCGATCCGCGAGCCGACGGGACTCACGCTCGTCGCTAATCGCCTGGCGCAGCTCGCCGGCGAACCAGCCCGGCAGCGCCGCGACCGACGCCGCCCGGTGCTCCAGCTCGATGTCCGACGCCTTACGCAGGCTGGTCCGGTAGCTGGCCAGCGCGGCGGCCAGGTCCAGAGCCTTAGTCGGGACCGTCATGCCGCACCCCCCAGCACACGGGCGGTCTCGGTCATCTCCCGCAGCCGCACTACCGGCCGCGTCTCCACTACCGGCAGGTCCAGCACCCGGCCGTACTCGGCGACCTGGTCGCCGCCGTTGGCCTTGGCCTCGTACAGCGCGAGATCAGCCGCGCGCAGCACCCGCGACGGCTCGTCACCGACCATCGCCGACACCGCGCCGACACTGGCCCGCACCATCAGCTCGCGCCCGCCCGGCAGCACCACCGGCGCGGCCAGGGCCCGGACCACCTCGCCGCCGAGCATCCCCGCGATCGGCACCGGCGACGGGCAGACCAGCACGATCTCGTCACCGCCGAGCCGCGCGACCACCGCACCGTCGACCTCGTCAATCGCGGCCGACAGCCGGGCCGAGACCTCGACCAACACCGCGTCACCCGCGTCGTGCCCGAACGTGTCGTTGACCTGCTTGAACCCATCCAGGTCCACGATCGCCACGTCGTAGGGCGCCCCGGCCAGATCGGCCAGCGCCGACGCCAGCCCAGCACGGTTCGCCAGCCCGGTCAGCGGGTCGGTCGTCGCGTCCCGGTGAGCCTCAGCCAGCCGGGCACGATCCGCCCGGACCGTCCGCACCGCCCACACGTGCCCAGCCACCGACAGCACCGCAGCAGCCGGGAGCAGCATCTTGCGCGCCTTCACCGGGTCACCTCCTGGGTGGCCGCCGCGTACGCCTCGCAAATCTCGCGTGAGATCCGACCCCGGTCCTTGACCTCGTAGCCGTTGGCCACGGCCCACTGCCGCATCGCCGCCCGCTGGGCGGCGCCCTCGCGGCGGTTACGCGGCGGCGAGTCCACGGAATCGCCGCGGCCGGTCGCCCGCAGCTCCTGCCGCACCTCAGCGAGCTGACTCGCCAGCTTCTCGGCGGCCTCGGCCAGCTCGCGGCGCCGCTGCTCGGCGGCCTCGCGCTCCTGGCGCGTCGCCTCCTCCGCCTCGACCCGCCCGGTCAACTCCTGCACCAGGCGGCCGATCCGCTCGGCGAGCTGGCGGGTCCGCGCGGCACTGCTGCCAGCGGCGATACGCAGCACGTCCTCCACGCCCCGAGGGGTCGCCGGCGTGGCCGAGGTGGTCTCCGCAGCGGCCGGAGCCGGCGCGGCAGGGGTCCTGGTGACCCGGATGCCCATCGGCATCCGCTGTGCAGGAGCCGTCTGTCCCTGAGCAGCACGCACAGCGGCGGCCCGGTCGGCGCTGTTCAGCGGTGGCGTCATCGTGGTCATGCCGGCATCACCGCCGTCGTCGACAGCAGACCGCGCAGCGCCCGCAGCGCCTTGTGCTGCATCGACTTGACCGCCGCCGGGGTCTTGCCCAGCACCTGGGCGGTCTCCTCGATCGACATCTCTCGCAGGTACCGCAGCGTGATGCACCGCCGCTGGTCCGGGTTGAGCTGCTCGATCCCCGCCATGACCGCGTCCCGGGTCAGGCTCGCCATCGCGGCGGCCTCCGGGGTCGGGGCCTGCTCGACCGGAGCCGCGTCACGCAGCTCCGCCACCGGCCGCTCGCGTCGCTGGTGCGACGACTGGTAGTTGGTCACCAGGTTCCGCGCGATCGTGGCCACCCAGGCGCCGAAGTCGCCGCCCGGCCGCCTAAAGCTAGCCAAGTTGCGCAGCGCCCGCAGGAACGTCTCCGAGGTCAGGTCCTCGGCGACCTGCCGGTCCGAGACCCGCCGGTAGATCGACCGGAACACCTGGTCGACGTACCGGTCGTAGACCAGACCGAACGCCTCCACATCACCGGCCTGCGCCCGCGCCACCAGCGCCGACACCTCGTTGGTCGTTGATGCTGCTTGGGCCTGCCCTGGATGAATTTGGGCAGCACGTACTCTCGTTGCAGGCATCTGAGCCTCCTCAGGTAGAGATGCCGTCGCCCTGTGGCGTCAATCCGCAGGGCATTGGTCACGACGGGTGCGATCCGTCGTGACCATGACCGCGGCGGGTGCGATCCGCCGCGGTCTCTTTATGGGGCCAATGGGTGCGATCCCCTGGCCCTTCGGTCTTGTCTTGGGACAATGTTGACTGTCAGCCCCTCGGCTGTCAACGATAGTCCCAAGACAATTCTTGGAGATGAGGAGAAGCGGTGGCCGTACACTCGCGCTACCTGGACATTGCGGCCAAGATCCGGGAACGGATCAAGACCAACGAGTGGGAGCCCGGTTCCAAGCTGCCGCGCCTCGACGACTTCGCCGCCGAGTACGGAGCCAACCGGGACACCATCGGGAGAGCTATCGGAGCGCTAGAGGCCGAGGGCTACGTCTGGGCGGTCCAAGGCAGGGGGATCATCGTCCGCCACGGGACCATCCGCCCACGTCGCCCTCGCGGAAACCTGGTGAAGAGGAATGCGACCGCCCCTGGCTACTCGTTCCCCTCGGCATCCAGCCAGGAAGTTTGGAAGCACCACATCCCACCGGTGGCAACGATCGAGCCACTGACCGACCCCCGGATTGCCAAGCTGCTTGGCGTCCCGGCAAGCACCGAAGTCCTACGGCGGTTTCGGGTCACCGGCCCGGAGTCAGAGCCTCCCTTCCAGATCAACATCTCCTGGATCCACCCTCGGGTAGCCGACATTCCAGGCGTTGCCTCGCAAGCGCCTGGCCCGGGGGACTGGCTGTACCGCCTAGAGCGCGCTGGCCACTGGCCGTTGAGCTGGATGGAGATCCACAGGGCGCGCATGCCCAGCAAGGACGAGGCGGCGCTACTTGAGATCCCGACCAGCCTCCCCGTCCTGGAGATCGTGCGTGTCGGCACATCTGGGGGTGACGGTCAGCCCGTCGAAGTGACGGAGTACGTCGTTGCTAGTGACCGTGTCGAGACCATCCACGTCCTGCACCGAGACGAGTCAGCGCAGGGTCCTTGGCCTGAACAGGCCGGCGAGACGCCCGATGGCAGGCACGGGGGTGCCTCATGACGTCAGCTCTCCACCTCGACCAGGCTGGTGGTTCCCACCTTGGATATGTCCGACGGCGCAACGAGGACGCGATCTACCTGGGGTGCTCTCTGATCGCCGTAGCTGATGGGCTTGGAGGACATGTCGCCGGCGACGTAGCCAGCTCAACGGTGATCGAGACACTTCGCCAGTACGACCAGGAAGTTGATCAGCAGGCCCTAGCCACCACGCTGGGGAAGGCTGTCGGTGCCGCCAACGACGCTCTTCGAGCACGGATCACGTCCGAACCTGAGCTCGCCGGCATGGGCACAACCTTGGTCGCCATGTTGATCAACGGGACGAGTGCTGCCCTGGCGAACATCGGGGATTCGCGGGCCTACCGGCTTCGCCGGTCAACCGGGCACACCACACAGATCACTGAAGATCACGTCTACGGGCAACTGGTCGCTGACGCTGCGGACGTACCCAATCTGCCCGAACGGTTAGCACGCTTCCTCGACGGGAGACTGGACGGCCGTTCACCAGACATCACCTTGTTGGCCTTGACCCCAGGCGACCGCTTCCTGCTCTGCTCCGACGGGCTCAGTTCGTACGTGCCGGAGCACCTCCTTCACACCGCCCTGACGGACGCCTCAACACCGAGGCAGGCGGTTGACCACCTGATCGCGGCGGCTCTCGAACACGGCGGTCCGGACAACATCACGGTCGCTGTCCTTGATGTTCTGGCGGGCGCAAACTCCGACTGAGCCGCCTCGGCCCTTACGGCCTCGCCGTAGCTTCCGGACCAAAGACAACCTCAACCCTGCTCAAGGGCCCTGCGCGAACGCCTGAGCCGGGGAATAGCTATCCCCGTCTTTGACCAGCACTGGAGTTGTTTCTGGCCCGAAGCTACCGGCAGGCCTGGCCGGCGAGCAGTTATGAGAGTCGTGTGAAGGAACGAGCGAAACGCCGGGACTGTCAGCTCCGCTATGATTAGATCTCGCGAATGTGGACGACAGTGAAGAACGCTGCCTACGCGCTCTACGCGCGGCGCCTCAACGCGCAACTGGCCGGCGGGAGCCTGCCCCGGCACGTCGCGATCGTCATGGACGGCAACCGCCGATGGGCGCGACAGGCAGGGTTCACCGACGCCAAAATCGGCCACCGCTACGGGGCAGAGCACCTCGACGAGGTCCTTCAGTGGTGCGCAGCAATCGGCATCCAACATGTGACCGCGTTCGTCGCCTCCGTTGACAACCTGCAGAAGCGAGACTCCGACGAAGTCGACAACCTCCTGCGCATGATCGAGGACGTTGTCGCTGAACGCCTGACCCGGCCGTCCAGCATCTGGCAGGTCCACACGGCCGGCAGGCTCGACGTCCTACCGGACTCCACCAGGCACGCCCTCAAGCTGGCCGAAGAAGCCACCCGAGACAACAACACGGCCTTCCATCTCAACATCGCGATCGGCTATGACGGCCGTGAAGAGATCCTCAACGCCATCCGATCGCTGCTCGAAGAGCAAGGGCAAGCCGGTCACACCATCGACGACATTGCCCAACGGCTGACCGCCGACCAGATCGCCACCCACCTCTACACCAGCGGACAACCCGACCCCGACCTGGTCATCCGGACCAGCGGGGAACGCCGCATGTCAGGGTTCCTCCTCTGGCAAGCCGCATACTCCGAGCTGCACTTCACCGACGTCTACTGGCCCGGCTTCCGGAAAATCGACTTTCTCCGCGCCCTACGGTCCTACGCCGCCCGCCATCGCCGGTACGGTGCCTGACGCAGCACCACAATCCCCATCGGTTCCCGCAGGGGGCAACACCACCAAGCCAGACACCTCAGCCCGAGCCGCGCCCAAGGCCGGATCAATAACGTAAGCCGACCCTGGGCCAATTACGTGAGCGCCCACAATGGCGTGACTGCGGGCGATGGCTCCGACGGCCCAGGCCAGCAGCGGGCGGTGGGCGGCCAGGGTGGTGGTGCCGAGGATGGTGCGGGCGTCGGTCCGGTGGCTGTTGGTCATGGTGGTCTCCCCGTCGATGCTGGTCGGGCGGCGCACCCGTGCCCGGGCCGGTGGCGGCCCGGGCACGGGTGCAGTCAGCCGAGGTCCTGGTCGACGTCGACGACGTCGGGCAGGCGGGTCCAGCCGGTGGGGGTCCAGATCTGCCAGTGCTGGCCGGGGCCGGCGGGGGAGTCGCGGTGCAGGGCGCGGGCTACCGCGCGGTGCCAGGTTGGGTCGGTGGTCAGCGGTGCGTTGACGCTGCCGTAGGTGGTCGGGTACGGGGCCCCGGTGGGCTGGCCATCGCCGTCGCGGATGTGCTGCATGAGCCGGGTCGGGGTGCGGGTCGCGGCCAGCCGCTCGGCGACGGCTGCCGCGGTGATGTGCTCGCGGACCAGCTCGGCCAGCACGTCGGCGACGGTGGCGGGCTCGCCGGTGAACAGCCGGCACTGCTGGGCGTACTCGTCAAGCTCTCTCCCTCCGAGGGAATTCGTCTGGTAGGTGGCGCTGCGGTGCGGGTGGCGCGGGTAGGTGGTGATCCAGCCGACGAAGCGGGCACCGAGGTACAGCCGGTGCTGCTCCGCGCGGCCCGGGCCGACCTGGGTGGGGCCGTCGACGCGGAGCTGGGTGTGCGGCACGGTCAGTCCGGTGTGCGGCAGGGTCACCGGCTCGCTGGTCGACGCGGTCACCGTGGCGTTGATCCAGGCCACGCGGATCGGGTTGGAGCGCGTGCAGGTACGGCAGTCGATCGGCGCGGTGACGGCGGCACCGACCGTGACGGTGTCGCCTCGGGTGCTTGCCCCGCACGAGCCGGCGACGTAGCGGGGTTCGCCGGCCGGGCCCTTGATGCTGCTGAGGTTGCCGAGGTGGACGACGCGGCCCCGGCCGATGCGGACCGGTGCGAGTTGGGCGGGCCGGGTGTTGGTGCTGGTCATGATCTCGATCCCTTCGATGCGCTGACGGGTTGGTGAGAGCCGGGCCGGCCCACCGGGGGCCGGCCCGGCTGGGTGTCAGCAGTCGTCGGGGTCGTTGCCGTCGTGCTGGTCGGCCGCGCCGTACAGGGAGGTCCCGATCTCGGTGAGCTGGGCGAAGAGGCCGTGGCGGTAGACCACCTGGTTGCGGATCGCCTCGGCCTTCGGCGGCCACTGGCCGACCAGGTAGTCGGCCAGCGCCTGCCGGGCGGCGTCGGCGAGGGCCTGCGCCTGGTCGTTGCCGGCCAGGTCGACGGCGGCGGCGAAGATCGCGCCGGCGATGTCGTAGCCGACCCCGGCCGGGTGGTTGCGTACCCGCAGGTTGGCGGCCCGCAGGACGACCGACGGGCTGAACGTGCCGGTCTCGAACGAGCACTCCGGGTGGCACGGGTCTCCGGCGCTGACGCCGTAGGCGTCGGCACCGCAGCCGACGCACTGGTCGTTGTGGTCGATCTCTCGGGTCGGGATCGTCGTACGCTGGGTCATGGAACTCCCTTTCGCAGAGGGGTTGTTCTTCCTGGTCCGGCCGGGTGGTGGCTCACCTGGCCGGACCGTTCCTTGCCTCTTTATCGTACAGGAAAAGGTACAGAAAAAGCTCCTTCGAGGGGTCTTTTTCTGTACCTTTTTGCCGTACGCTGCGGACATGAGCAGTGAATCTGAGATGCGCCGGCCCGAGGTGTCGGCGGGGATGGCGGCGGCCCGGGACCGGGGTGTGCGGCTGGGTCGGCCGCCGGCGCCAGTGCCGCCCTCGGCCACCCGGGCGGCGGAACTGCGCGGTGAGGGCCTGTCGCTGGCGGCCATCGCCGAGACGCTGAACGCCGAGCAGGTGCCGACCCCGTCGGGCAAGGGCAAGTGGGCCAAGAGCAGCGTCAGCTACGTGCTGACCCGGTATGACGCGGCGCAAGAGTCGGCGTAGGCCATGGTGGGCGGGGTTGCGGGCTTGCCCGCGCGCGGTGCCGGGGGTGGGGTGGGATCTCCTCGTGTCGGCCGATCTCCGATCGACCAGACCGGCTCCGGGACGGCCAGGCTCGGCGTAGCCGACCGCGAAGCGGCTTGGCCTGGTCGTCCCGGAGCCGGTCTGGTAGCCCTCTGGGCGGCCGGCGCGAGGGGATCCCACCCCTGGGTGACCACTCACCCACCTGGCGCCGACGGTCGCCCGGGCATCTCCGAGAGAGGCCCCGCCGGAGGCCTCGTTCTACCGCCGGTTTACCGGCGGGAACTGACCCGCACCGACGCGCGGGCACTGCCCCCGGTGCGCCCACCGGCGGCGCGGCAACAGGGGTGCGGCGTATGCGCCGGCCGGCTACCTTGATGTGCTCGGAAACGATCATGCGGGGGAATCGTGAGCGAGCCGCACAGCCAGGCCACGCCAGAGCGCGACGTCGACGCGGCGTTGACCGGGTTGCAGGACCAGATTGACGCGATCGTGCGGGTGCTGGGCGATCACCAGCGGGTGTTCGAGGCGCTGCGTGCGGCGGGGCTGCTGCCAGATGGTGGTGGCGCGGGCCAGGACCGGTGATGGCTGCGCCTCGTGACACGACGGTCGAGCGGATCGTCGCGTCGGTGGATCGGGTCGATGACCTGGCGAGTCGGGCGGAGTCCCTGGCGGCGCAGGTAGCCGGCCCCGCCCCGGCCCCGCCCGTGGACCAGGCTGTCCGGCAGCGATTGCTCGCCGCCCAGGCCGTCGCCGCCGAGGTCTACCGCCAGCAGCTCGACGACGCGCCAGGGCCATCGCGGTGGCTGACCGCACAGGGCGTACCGACTGACGGGCGCTGGACGGTGGGATACGCCCCGGACCGGCCGGCAACGGTCGTCAACGAGCTGCGGCGGCGCGGGTTCTCCGACGCCGAGATCGTGGCCAGTGGCCTGGCCGCGACCAGCCGCGGCGGCCAGTTGGTCGACCGGTTCCGCAACCGCGTGATGGTCGGGGTGCGAGACCACCGTGCTGCCGGGGCGCCGGTCGTCGGGTGGGTCGGCTACGCCCCGCCCGGCGCGGCGACCGACGCGGCGCCGGTGCTGCACAGCCCCACCACGGCGGTCTACCGGCCGGCGGACTGCCTCATCGGCCTGGCGGAGCAGCCCGAGCGGGACGGCCGGGCAGTCGTGGCCCGCAGCGCGTTGGAGGCCATCGCCTTGGCCGAACGCGCCGACGAGCTGGGTAAGGACGCGCCGCTGGTGGTGGCGCCCGCCGGGCCCACGCTGACCGGCTCGCAGGTCGCCGCGCTCACCGCGCACGCCGACACGGCGGCCGGCGTCACCGTCGTGCTCGAAAACGAGCACGACCGGCAGGCCGAACGGGCTTACCAACTGCTCGCCCCTGCCGTGGCCCGGCACCCGAGCAGGCCAGGGCCGCTCGGGTTCGCGTTCCCCGGCGCCCCTGGCGCCGTGGTGGAGTCCTTCCCGCTGGTGGAGGCTGCGGTCACCAGCCGGGTCGCCCGGGCCGTGCGGGGCTTCGTCACGCGGGCGGGGCGGGCGGTGGCCGCTGACTCCATCCGCGCCATGCTCGACGGGCAGGCCGCCGATCTCGTCGACCGGTGGGCCTCGTACGCCGCCGAGCGGCTGGGTGTGCCCGTCATGCCCACGCCGCCGGCACCTGCGACCACGACCCCGGACACCGCCGTCGACGCGCCGGCACCAGTGATGCTCAGCGGCGCCGCCGCCACGAACGGCCCTCCGTCCGCTCCTGGTGACCAGCCGCCCAGATCAGCACCGGAGCAGCAGCGAGCAGAGACGGAGACGCGGGATGAACCGGTACGGGGCTCAGGCCCAGAGGCACTGGCAGACGTACCTGCCCCAGCGGTACGCGACCATCGAGGACCCGAACAGCTTCTTCTCGACTTTGGGGGAGGAAGCAGCGACGGCGATCGAGCAGCGGGCCCGGGAGCTGGCCGGGCCGGACCAGCCGGACGAGGGCTACCTCGGCAAGCTGGGCCGGCTGAACGCGGCGCAGCGGACGGCGGAGGAGGAGATCCTGCCCGAGCTGATCCTGATCGACCCGGCGACGGACGGCCCGCCGGGCGAGACGCCGAGCGCGTCAACGACGCCGGCGAGCCCGGCGTGGACGCCGCTGGTGGAGGACCCGAACGACCCGTGGTGGCAGCGGGTCGCGCAGGAAGAGGCCGACCAGAACGACGAACCGGTGCCACCGACCCGGTAGCCGATCCGGTCGACGACGTCGGCGCGGCCGGCCCCGATCCCACCGGGCCGGCCGCCGACGACCCGGCGCCCGACGCCGCGGTGGTTGATGCCACGGAATCGTTCCGGCCGAGCGGCCAGCAGGACCTGGCGCCCGCCGGCGAGATGGCCAAGCTCCGAGCGAACCTGGCCGCTCTGCGAACCCTGCGGGAGGTGCAGGCCGCCGGGCGGCCGGCGACCGCCCAGGAGCAGGCCGTGCTGGCTCGCTGGTCCGGGTGGGGTGCGGTGGCGGGGGTGTTCGAGGCCCGCACCAACCACCCCAACTACGCCCGCTTCGCCGCGCAGCGAGCCGAGTTGCGGGAGCTGCTGTCGCCGGCGGAGTTCGCCGCCGCCGAGCGCACTGTCCTCAACGCGCACTACACCGATGTCGCCTACGTGCAGGCGATCTGGGACGCGGTGCGGGAGCTGGGCTTCGACGGCGGCGCGGTGTTGGAGCCGGGCTGCGGGTCCGGCAACTTCATCGGCCTCGCCCCGGCCACGGCGCGGATGGTCGGGGTGGAGTTGGACCCGGTGACCGCCGGTATCGCCGCCGCCCTGTATCCGCACGCGGAGATCCGCACCGAGAGCTTCGCCGAGACCCGGGCCCCGTCCGGGGCGTTCGACCTGGCGGTGGGCAACGTGCCGTTCGCGCGGCTGCCCCTGGTCGACCGGCGGCACAACCCGGGCCGGCACTCGCTGCACAACCACTTCATCATCAAGAGCCTGCACTTGACCCGGCCCGGTGCGCTGGTCGCGGTGCTGACCTCCCGTTTCACGATGGACGCCCGGCACCCGGCGGCCCGGCGGGAGATGGCCGCGCTGGCCGACCTGGTCGCCGCGGTGCGTCTGCCCTCGGGCGCGCACCAGGCCACCGCCGGCACGCAGGCCGTCACCGACCTGCTGATCCTGCGGCGCCGCGAGCCGGACCGTGAGCCCGCTGCGATGACGTGGGAGCAGACCCGCCCCCTGGACCTCGACACGAACGCCGAGCAGCCTGAGCACGTCAACGGCTACTTCCTCGACCACCCGGAGCGGGTACTCGGGGAGATGGTGCTGGGGCGCGGCATGAACCGCGACGGCGAGCTGATCGTGCGCGCGGGCGGCGACACGGCCGTGGACCTGGCGCGGGTACTACGCGACGTCGTCGACGAGGCCCGCCGCGACGGGCTGGCCATGACGCCCCGCGACGACGCCGACCGGCAGGCCGAACCGCTGGCGGTGCTCGCGCCGACCGACCGCGCCGAGGGCCACATCGAGGCCCTGGACGACGGCGCCTTCACCACGGTCGCCGATGGTCAGATCGTGCCCCACGAGGTGCCCGCCACGCAGGCCAACGAGCTGCGGGCGCTGCTCGGGCTGCGTGACACCGTGACCGCCCTGCTGTCCGCTGAGGCGGCCACCCTCGACGACGGTGACGAGCACGGCGGCCCGGCCACCGAGGGAACGCCAGCGGCGCTGCGCGCGCAGCTCAACGACCGCTACGACGCCTACGTGGCCACCTACGGGCCGCTCAACCGGTACACCCGGCGCCCGACCGGCCGCACGGACCCGGAGACCGGCGAGCCGAAGATGGCCCGGATCAACCCGCCGATGGGCAAGTTCCGGCAGACCGACCCGCACGCCGCCACCGTGTTCGCCCTCGAACACTTCGACGATCCGACCCAGCGCGCCACCAAGGCCGACATCTTCACCCGGCGCGTCATCCTGCCCCGGGCACCGCAGCTCGGCGCCGACACCCCGCAGGACGCGCTGGCGATCTGCGTCGACACCCACGGCGAGGTGCGGCTGCCGGAGGTGGCCCGGCTGCTGGGTGTCAGCGAGCCGGAGGCCCGCGCCGCGCTCGGCGAGCTGGTCTTCGACGAACCCGACACGGGCCGGCTCGTGGAGGCCCCGGAGTACCTGTCGGGCAACGTGCGCGTCAAGCTGCGTGCCGCCCAGGCCGCCGCCGAGGAAGACCCGCGTTTCGAGACCAATGTGCGAGCGCTGCACCGTGTCGTGCCCCGCGACCTCGGGCCGGGCGAGATCGACGCGGCGTTCGGTGCGCCGTTCCTGCCCGCCGCCGTCGTCGAGCAGTTCCTGCGGGAAACGCTGCGTGATCCGGGGCTGCGGGTGGAGCACGTCGGCGGATCCGACTGGCGGGTCCGCGGCTTGCGCGCCGGCGTGCTGGCCTGCTCGACCTGGGGCACGGAAGGTATGGCCGCGCCGGACCTGGCGCAGCGGCTGCTGACCAAGACCCCGATCCGGGTGTTCGTGGAGGTGGAAGAGGGCAAGCGGGCCCTCGACGTGGAGGCCACCGCAGCGGCGCAGGCCAAGGCGATCGAGCTGGAGGAACGCTTCGCCGCCTGGGTGTGGGAGGACCCGGACCGGGCCGCCGACGTCGCCACCCGCTACAACGAGCTGTTCAACGCCACCGTGCCGCGCTCCTACGTCGGGGTGACCCGGTCGCTGCCGGGCATCGCGGTGGGCTTCGTGCCCCGCCCACACCAGGTGGAGGCGGTGGCCCGCATCGTCGCCGAACCCGCGGTCGGGCTGTTCCACGCCGTCGGCGCCGGCAAGACCGCCGTGATGGCCATCTCCGCGATGGAGCAGCGCCGCCTCGGCCTGGTCAACAAGCCGGCGATCGTGGTGCCCAACCACATGCTGGAGCAGTTCACCCGCGAGTTCCTCCAGATCTACCCCCGGGCCCGACTGCTGGCCGCCGGCCGCGACGACATGAGCACCCAGCGGCGGCGCCGCTTCGTCGCCAGGGCCGCGACCGGCGACTGGGACGCGATCATCATGGCCGCCTCGTTCTTCGAGCGGCTGTCGCTGTCCCCGGACGAGCAGCGCGCCTTCCTCAACGAGGAACTGGCCGAACTGCGCGAGAAGATCGTGCGCGCCGGTGAGCAGGCCATCGAAAACGGCGAGAGCCCCAAGCGAAACAGCACCGTCAAGCGGCTCCAGAACACCCTCGCGCGCAAAGAGGAACGGATCAAGGCGAAGCTGGGCAAGGCCCGGGATCCGGGTGTCACGTTCGAGCAGACCGGCATCGACTTCATCTACCGCGACGAGCTGCACGAGCTGAAGAACGACACCATCAACAGCGCCATCCCCGACGCCGGCCACGAGGGCTCCGACCGGGCGGTCGACTTCCGGATGAAGCTGAGCTACCTACGCCGCAAGCAGGGCCTTCGGGTGGTGTGTGGCGCCACCGCCACCCCGATCGCCAACAGCGTGCGAGAGCTGTACGTGGTGACCCGCCAACTCCGCCCGGACCTGCTGGCGGCCACCGGCACCACCGACTTCGACACCTGGGCGGCCACCTTCGCCAAGGTCGTCACCGCGATCGAGGTGTCGCCGACCGGGCAGGGCTTCCAGATGCGCGCCCGGCTGGCCAAGTACACCAACGTGCCCGAGCTGTCGCTGATGATGCGCAGCTACGGCGACGTCCGCACACCCGAGGACCTGGCGCTGCCCACGCCGCTGCTGACCCAACGCGACGACGGCGAACGCGCCCCGCACATCATCACGCTCGACCCGTCACCCGAGCTGGAGGAATTCATCTCCAGCCTCGACGAGCGCGTCGACGACATCCGCAACCGCCGCGTCGAGCCGGAGCAGGACAACATGCTCAAGGTCTCCGGGGAGGCCCGCGCCGCCTCCCTGGACATGCGCCTGATCGGCGGCGAGCAGAACACCCCCGGCAAGATCGACGCCGCCGCCGACCGCATCGCGGCGATCTGGCGAGACACCCGCGACACCGTCTACCTGCTCAGCCCCGACGCCGGCACGCCGGTGCCGCACCCCACCCCGGGTGCCCTGCAGATCGTCTTCTGCGACCAGTCCACACCCAACCCGGAGAAGTGGAACGTCTACGACGCCCTCGCCGACCTGCTCGTCGACCGGGGGATGCCCCGCGAGAAGATCCGCTACATCCACGAGGCCGACACCGACGCCAAGAAGGCCAGCCTGTTCAACGCCTGCCGCTCCGGCGACGTCGCCGTGCTCATCGGCTCCACCGCCAAGATGGGTGTCGGCACCAACGTCCAGGCCCGCGCGGTCGCGCTGCACCACCTCGACTGCCCGTGGCGGCCGGCTGACGTAACCCAACGCGAGGGCCGCATCCTGCGTCAGGGCAACCAGAACGCCGAGGTCAGCATCTACCGCTACGTCGTCGCCGGCAGCTTCGACGCCTTCTCCTGGCAGACCGTGGCCCGCAAGGGCACCTTCATCGACCAGATCATGCGCGGCACCTCCGCCCGCGAGATCGAGGACGTCAGCGACGAGACGTTGCAGGCGCACCAGATCAAGGCCATCGCCACCGGCAACCCGCTGCTGATGGACCGCGAGCAGGTCGCCCAGGACCTCACCCGCCTAGACCGCGCCGACCGCGCCCACCACAACACCCAGGCGGCGCTGCGCCGACAGATCGGCGACCTCAAGGCGTGGATCGTCAAGGACACCCGCCGCGTCGACGTCCTCGACGACGCGATCAGCCGCCGCCAGGACACCCGCGGCGACAAGTTCGCCGCCACCGTCGCCGGGCACCGCTTCACCAAACGCGCCGAGGCCGGCCGGGCCCTGCAACACGCCCTGACCGCCCACTCCCAGGGCATCGCCTCCACCGACCAGCGCGAAGCCGACGGCGTGGCCGAGCTCGGCGGCTTCCGCGTCGACGCGGTGCTCTGGACCGGCCGCGACGGCCTGCTCGTCGCGCTGAAATTCCACGGAATCCCCGACTCCTCCACCACCATCAGCCTCACCGCCGCCATCGAGGGTGACCCCACCGGCCTGATCCGCCGCCTGGAGAACCAGCTCACCGACCTCGACAGCACCCGGGCCACCGTGCAGGCGCGCATCGCGCAGCAACAGGACGAGATCGACCGGGCCGTCGAGCAACTCGACCAGCCCTTCCCCCGCCGCGCCGAACTGCTGGACGCCCGTCGTCGGCTGCGCGCCATCAACGCCGTCATCGACCTGATGGCCGCCCCACCACCACCCCCGCCGAGCGCGCCGCCCGCCGTGCCGGTCACCGTCATCGACTGGATGCCAGCCAACCTGCGCGAGGGCCTGACCCCCGACGAACAGAGCTGGCTCGAACGCCGGGTACAGAGCGTCGCCGGCGACAGAGCCGTCCAGCAGGCCGCCCGCACCACCGATCTGCCCACCTTCGCCGCCACCTTCGACACCGCGCTCCGCCACGCGCTGGCCGACCCCGGCAACACGGAGATGGCCGTGGCCGTCATGCTCCGGTGCGACGAGCCGGACTGGCGCCACGCCCTCTACAGCGCCGCCGGGCAGGCCGTGCACCAGGCAGTCCGTGACGCGCCGCCTCCGCCGTCGCCGTCAGTGGCGCCGACCGCGACGCCCACGGCCGCGGCCGGGCCGCACCAACCAGTCGACCCACTGACGCCCGCCGCGATCATCGCCGCCACCACCCCGGAGGACCGGGCGCTGCTGGACGCCTGCAGCAAGCAGGCGTTCCGCGCCGACGACGTCCAGGCGGCCATCCACGCCCACGACCAGGCCGCGTTTGCCACCGCTTACACCTCCGCGATGACCACGGCGATCAGCGAGGTCGACAGCCCCGACGCCGTGGTACGCCTCGCCGAGCTACACGGTGACGAGGCGTTCCGCACCGGCCTGACGAACTTGGTCTGGGACAACCTCGCGCCGCTCCTTCGATCCGAGCGCCAAGCCGTGCCCGCCTCGGCGGTCGACTCGGCCTCGGTCGCCGCCAAGGCGTTCCTCCCCGTTCCTCGCGCGGCGTCGACGAGCGGCCCGGCCGCCGCGCCCGTCTCACCGGCCCCGACCAGCACCTACCGCGCCGCCGACCACGACCACGCCCGCTGATCCGCCAGGCGATTGCCGGCTCCATTGACGCTCTTGGCCCCGATGCCGGAATAAACGATCACACCCTCGGCGCTCTTAGACTGAACGACCGTCGATAGCTGCCGCCGCCAGGCGGATCATGAGCGCACCCGGACCAGAGACATCTCTATGTAGGGGCGTCGGCGGGGGAGGAAATGAAACGGCGTCCTGCGGTGAGCCACGGCCACGGCGTCCGCGATGTGCGTGGCCTGGATCGCGCTGCCTGGGTCGAACTCGCCAAGGGCGCCGTCGTCGACCTCGTTGAGGCCGAGTTCGCTGTGCCGCACGCAGAGCTGGAAGCCCGGCTGTGGGAGCGAGTGTGGGAAGAACCTGGAAGCGGTCGGCGTGCCTCCTTTTTCCCGCACATCCTCAGCGAGGCGGTACGGGACCTCACCGCAGAAGAGCAGATCCAGACCTGGGAGCACCCGACCAAGGGTGGGATCACCACCGAGCTGATCATCCCCGGCAACGTCGACGGCCGCTGGACATACATCGAGCGGGTCATCCGGCGTAAGGCCATGCTCTACGCCCGCTTCCTGCGGTGGAGCAAGACGGAGTTCGGCCCGGCGGGCGAGGCCGTCGTGCGTGCCTCGCTCACCGACGCGATGCACCGCGGCTTCGTACCGATCACGCCAGGCTTCGGAGAGGTGGCCACCCTCGGCACGGCCAGCGTGAGAGGCCCACTGGACTCCGGCGCGTGGATGCTCGTCAACGACCCGGTGGCGAGACTGCCCGTTCCGCACGCCGTCCTGTTCGAGATCAAGAACCGGCGGTTGACCCTCTACCCCCGACACGCCGAAGTGCACCAGCTCCTCTACAAGGCCGCCCACTACCAACAGGAGCTGCCCGGTCAGCGGATCGTTCCGGTGCTGATCTGCCGACGCGCCCACAAGTGGCTGTTCTGGATGGCGAAGGATCTCGGATTCATCGTCCACGACACCAAGAAGCAGTACCTGACGCTGCCCGACAAGACCGACCCCCGTCTGCTGGAGGAAGTCCGCGCTGGCCTCGCGCTCGATGACCTGCAGCTGGTCTCCAGTACCTCCCAGCCACGCATCCACAACCTCTTCCTGGAGGTGCTTCCCGCTCAGGCCCGCGCCGTCGCAGAACGATGGGCGCAGGCCGGCTCGACCCTGCTCAAGCACTACCAGACGATGCGTGACGACAGGTTGAAGCCGTGGACCCGGACCGAGGCCCTCGCAGACCTCCGTGCCGACGCCGCCCTCGCGCTCGACGCCGCCGGAGTACCTCCCGACGAGCAGATCCTGGCCTGGGCACTGGAGGAAGACACCGACACTCCCGAGGGTTACTGAACCACCAACGCATCAGCCCAGAGCGCGGCGCCGATCAGAAGGGCGGCTCCTCGTCGAAGTTGCCACGTGCGGGGGCGACGTCGGCCCAAGGGTCCTCGAAGTTGCCACGAGGCGCCGGTGCCGGCGGCGGGCTCGGCTTGGGCGGCAGCGTCGGTACGTCGCCCTCGTAGTCGTCGAGCACAGCGTTCCAGCGCTTCTTCAGCTCACCCCGCAGAGTCACCTCGGACCAGTTGTCCTCGGGCCACCGGTCTTCGTCCGGGCTCCGGTCCGCCAGGGCGCAGAACGCCTGGAGAATGGCATCAACGGTTGCCCAGGTACGCGGCACAACGGCACCAGTCAGCACGCGGCGGATGGTCTCGGTGCTCGCCGTACCCGGCAGGTCCTCGTTGTCCCGGATCCAGCTCTCGATCTGCCGCAGTGTCGGCCGGCCAGCCTCCCGGTAGTGCGTGAACAACTCCTCGACGAAGGCGCGGCGAGGACCTTCCGGCAGCACGTCCTTCGACGGCATCCTCAACGTTCTCGGCACACTCGCCCCCGCTCGGAAGTCACGCTTTGACAACCGAAGTCTAAGGACCACCACCTACGACTCGCTTTCCCAGCATCACGACAACGCTGGAACAACCATGAGCCCAAGTCGACGTCCGGAGATCAACTGCTCTGAGCAGGCCTAACGATGGATTCATCAGCAAGCTCGACCGTCGAAAGGCTGCCCGTTGACCACCCTGACCGTCCGCGGCATCTGGCTCGCGATCGCCGCCCTAACGGCCGTCCTCGTCGGCGCCACCGCTGGCCTGCTCGCCTGGGCCGGCGGCCTCAATCCGCCCACCGCCGTGCTGACGGGGGGTGGTGGCTTCGGCGGCACCCTCCTGCTCATCCTTACTGCCGTCCGGTTCACGGTCGGCGAGCCGCAGTGAGGCAGGGAATCTCTTGATCTGGTCCCCGCTAGCCTCGCTCGAAGACCCCGCTCCACCGCGGCGACGTGGACTTGCGCCTTCGATTGCAGTGGTCGCCGCCCGCGTCAGTCGCGGCGACGTCCCGGCCAACGCGTACCGGCGCGAGCCGGTTCCGGGTCGTCAGTCGATGGGTACGGCTCAGATCGCCGGGCAGACGAAGGACCCATCGACTACCTGCCCGGAAGCCACTCCACGCGGCGTATGCGTTTGTATACTTTTCCCATGTCGGTAGACCCGTACCGGTTCTCGTACACCAGCTACGAGGCGCTCGACCGCGCCGGCGTCGGCTGGCAGGCGGCCCTGCACGTGCTCACCGCCTCCCGGCCGCGGATCGTGCGCCACATCGGCGCGGTGATGCACGTCGTCGGCGCGGTGCCGGACGGGCGGCTGCTGGCGGTGGCGCTTATCGAGGAGACCGACGACGAGTACGTGGTAGTCGGGGCGCGGTGGCTCGACGATGACGAGGCGCAGCCACTGCGCAAGTTGATGGAGAGGGGCGGGCGATGAGCCGAGCAGAGGACATCAGAGCGGCGCAGGAGTCGCTGGAAAGCCAGGACTGGTCCGACGCGGTGGTCGACGACACCCCGCCGACGACGAAGGTGAGCATGTCCGCCCGGTACTCGAGCGACATCGCCCGCCGGGTGATGGAGGACGCGGAGGCCCGCGGCGTGAAGCCAGGGGCGATCCTGCGGGAGATCGTGGAGGCGCACTATGCCGCGCTCGACGCCGCCGGCGACGAGCCGATCACCGTACGGCCCGCCGACGTCGTCCGCGCGCTGGCCCAGGTTGCCCGGCGGGAGCGTCCCGCCGCCGCGTAGCACAGCCGCTTGGGGCGACCCTGCATGGCGAGCCCCCTCCGGCCCGCCGCCAATGCCCGCACGCACTTGAACTCTAGTTAGCCCCTAGCTAGAGTTAGGGCATGGCTCCGAAGATGACCGTGCAGACGCAGCTCGTGCTTCGCGCGTTGCTGGAGAACCCAACCCAGGAGTTGTACGGGCTGCAGCTGAGTGAGGCGGCCGGGCTGGCGACCGGCACCATCCACCCCATTCTGGCTCGGCTGGAGGCTCTCGGTTGGCTGGAGTCTCGCTGGGAAGACATCGACCCCGCCATCGAAGGCCGTCCGAAGCGGCGCTACTACAAGCTGAGCCCGGATGGCGCTGAACACGCCCGTCACGCGTTGGCCACCGCGCGTACGCCGATCAGCCGGCTGGCTGGCCTCCGCCTCGGTCCGGCCGCTGGCGGGGTTGCCGGATGAGTGACATGGCAACCATTGAGCGACGAGCGACCGAACTTCTCCAGAAGCTACGCAAGCCCGTCCAGGTCCTACGCGACGGCGCTCTGGACAAAGAATGCGACTGCGACTGGGCTGCTCGGTCAGCCTTGAAGGTACATCGACAAGCTGGAGCAGCGGCTCTTACGTGGTCAGCCACTTGATGAGTCTCCGTGGGGCTTGAACGAAACGCTCGATGACGCCCTCGCCTGCGCGGGATCTCACTCCACCGCCGAGAGTGAGGAGGCCAGAGCGTCTGCTTGGTCGAAGGTCAACGTGCTATGTAAGTTGACTCCAGAGGCCCGGGCGGCGGACTCGCATACCGCCGAGCTGACTCCATCGGGCACGCCTTCGGCGACGTGGGCTAGACGCTCGCCTTCCGCGGAGCGGTTGGTTAGCGCTGCTGTTCGCGTCCTGCCCGCCGAACATCGCAGCCGTTACCGGGACGAGTACCGCTCCGAGCTGTACGACATTGCGGCAACCGGCGCGTCCCGATGGAGCCTGGTGGCTTACGCCCTCCGGCTTGTCGACCGGGCCTGGGTTCTGCGGGCCGAGCTTCGTGACGCGACACTCGGGCGGGTGGGATCTTGAACGCTGGGATCTTCGACATGCAGCCAAAGACTGAAGCCTCCGTGACGCCCCTCAGGGACGACGAGGGCATGCCACTTGCCATGCGTCTTCTCTGGCTGCTGGTGGCCCTCGTTGGGTCTGGTGTCATCGGGATTCTGGCTGGTCTAGTAACCGCTGCGGTGACAGAAAGTATCGAGAAAGGCCTCGGTGCTGGAGGAGTCGCCACAATCGGCGCGGCCACGGTCAGCATTGCGGCGATGGTCTTCTTGCACGGCGCCGGAACCAAGAGCTGACCCCCTGATGTGCCAGCGAGGTCGACGCTAGCTTCCGCCCCCGGCTACAGCTCCGCCGCATGCCGGCGGCCGGCACGGTGACGGCGGCGCCCGACTCCCCCGCTCCTGTCACCGCCCACCGGGTCACCCACCACGACCACGTCGTACCCGAGCGGTGCCCCACACCGACGCGACACGTCCTCACGCTCCCGGGTGCCGTGGTCGCCGCCCGCGTCCAGTCACGGTGACGTCCCGGCCTGCGCGCACCGGCGCGGGCCCGCTGCCGGGTCGTCAGTCGGTGGGCGCGGTTCAGATCACCAGGTGGGTGGCGGCGCGCGAAGGTCACGGTGGTCTCGCCGCACAGCCGACTGAGCGGCCTCGCGCCCATCACCGCGTGAGCGCCAGCCAGACCTGACTGGCGCCGATCGGGTCGACGGCGCAGGTTCACCGGCAACCTTTGGATGGGGTGGGTGCGTGAGTAGGGGTTACGAGGAGCCGACGGTGCGGGGAGCTGGATGGACAGGCGTGTAGACGACGAGATCACCGAGTTCGTCCGGGCGCGCTACGGCGGTTTACTGCGGGTGGCGTTTTTGCTGTGTGGTGACGCCGCGCGGGCAGAGGATCTCGTACAGACGGCGCTGGCCAAAACGGCGGTCGCGTGGCGGCGTATCGATCACGGCGACGCGGTGGACCACTACGTGCGGCGGGTGTTGGTCAACACCTACATCAGCGCTCAGCGGCGCCGGTCGTGGTGGGAACGGCCGTTAGGCCTGGCAGATGATCTGGTCGCGGCGAGCCCGTATGAGGCGGTGGACCAGCGGGATGCGCTGCGGCGGGCGCTGGGAAGGCTGCCGGGGCGGCAACGGGCGGCAGTGGTGTTGCGTCACTACATGGATCTGAGTGAGCAGCAGTCGGCTGAGGCGCTGGGTTGCTCGCTGGGCACGGTCAAAAGCTTGACCTCGCGGGGCCTGCGCTCGCTGCGGGCGTATCTGGCGGAGGAAGACGGCGTGGGACGGATGCACGAGAGGCAGGGAGCGGCGGATGTACACAGATGAGCAGGTGCGGGGCGCGCTGGGTGACCTTGCCAAGCAGGTGAGGCCATCGCAGGCTCCGGAGGTGGCCGTGCTGCGCCGAGCCCGCCAGCGGCGTCGACGTCAGCGAGTGGCTGCCGCTTGCGCGGTGGTGATGGTGGCAGCGTTGGCCGCCACGTCGACGACCCGGATCGTGGGCGCTGCCGATGGGCAGCTCGCCGCCGCGCCTCCGGACGGTCCCTTCCTGGGTTGGGCGCCGGCGGGCAACGCGGTGAGCAGTGGCCTCACAGGCACGGTCACGCGGATATGGAACGCCGCCGCCGCTGACACCGTAGCGTCAGCCGGCCCGCACACCGAGGCCCGCACCCTGCTGGCCACCCGCACCGAGCCGCTGGGCTTGGTGGTGATCGCGCAGGCGTACGACAGCGCTGGGATGCCGAGGATCGGGTTCTTCACCGGAGGTGGCGATGACGGAGGCGGCCTGGTGCTGCGCGCCGACCGGCCGGCACCGGATCCGGCCACGACCAAGGTGGTCAGCCTGGTCAGTGCCCGCCTGCAAGGGCCGATCAGGACGGTCAGCGGGGATTATTGGGGCGCCTACGCAATCGTGCTGGCGATGCCGGGTGTCACCTCGGTACAGGTGTCGAGCACAACGGTCGATCAAGAGTTGCGCGACGGCGATGGCGGCCGCCCCGGGCCGGTGCGTGTGCAGTCACTGCCGATCTCGTCTACGGCGTTGACCACCACGATCACGGGGTTTCACCGTAAGACCCGCGTGTTCAGGGCCGCAGCTGATGGCGGCGCGTTCGGCGACGCCGAGCCGATAGCCGCGCAGGTCGTCGCTGCGGAGCCTGAGTCGCTGACGGTGTCGGTCATGGACACCAGCCGGGTAAAGCCGGGTCAACTGGCGGCCACCGGCGACGGACTGGTGGGCCAAGTCTCCGCCGTCGACACCGCCGCCCGCCAGGTGACCATCAAAGCGTCCACCGCAGTCGGGTTCACCAGTCCTGCCTACACCGACATAAGCAACCACCCCGGCCAGGTAGCCGGCGACGGCACCGGCCTGCGGCTGCAGAACCTGCCGGCGGACGCGAACGTCAACATCGGCAACCGGGTGCTGGTGCCCGACCCCGCACAGCGCGACAACCGCGTCGGCGCCCTGACCGTCGGCCGGGTCTCCGGCCTTTCACCGGTGCGGCTGATCACCACGGCGAACCTCACCACCCTGCGTCAGGTGAACATCATGGTCTCGACCAGTCGCTAGACCACATACGCGCAGGGGCCGCCCCGACCGGGCGGCCCCTGCATGTTGTCGAATGCGGTGCCTCAGCTGTTGGTAACGCTACCTGCGCCCTGCGCCCAGCCCTTGTGGAACCACAGGTAGTAGGTGTTGTTGTTGTTCAGGCCGGTCCAGCAGTAGTAGTGGGTGCCACCCGCCGCCGGGAACGTGGCAGTACTGCCCTGCTGGACATCGGTGCCAAGCGTGTCGACCCATAGGTCGATCGTGATGTCCACGGTGCTGTACACGTCAGTCCAGTTGCACACCTTGCCGGTCGTCGTCTTGAACCGGCGGCTTTCCATCGACTTCTCGTACTCGAAGGTGTAGTTGAACGGCAGACTGTCCGCCAAGACCGACATGTCGCCGACTGCCCTCGCGCCGTCCGTGAAGTGGTACGTCGGTCCCGCCCCCGGCGCGAATCCGGCCGGCGCCGGCGTGGCCACCACCGGAGCGTTACCAGACGGTGTTGCTGGCGCGGCGTGCGCCGGCGTGGCGGTGATCCCGAGCGCCACGACCAGTGCGGCCATGACACCGATAAGTCGTCTACCCGTTCGCATGGAACCCTCCCGTGATGGGTCGTGAACAGGCGAACGGCCACGACGAGCGCGTCGCAGCCGCCCCTGCAGGACACCGGACGATACGTAAAGCGATATCTCAATCGCGTAGAGTAGCGGCCGTGGCGATGACCATAGTCGATATCCTTTTGACGCTGCAAGACCCAGATCGCCGGTTGCAGCACAGCGACTGAGACGGCATCGAAGGCTCACGACCATGCCACCCTCACATGCACCCCGGGAATCCTCCACCCTTTGGGGGGAAGGCGGCGGTCCTCAGTCCAGGTGCGCGCGTTGCCGGTACCACAGGCCGGCCAGGAACACCGCCAGCACGCCGAACGCGGGCCGAGCCGACTCCGCCAGCGAGGCGTACCGCCCCGGACCCCGTTTCAGAAGCGGGAACAGCCGCGCGAGCGGTCGGCGCTGGGTGTCGGTACGGGGGTTCGGTCATGATGATGCTGCCTTTCGGTGTCTCGGGTTGCTGCTCAGCGGTTTCGGGGGACTGGAGGTAGTGGTCGGGGTCGTGCGGGAACACGGCCTCGGCCGCGCGGACAGTCGGATGACGGCGGGCGATTCCTCGGAATCGCCCGCCGTCACGGCTTGCGGCCCGGCTTGGTGCGGACCTGGTTGAGCTCGGCCTGGAGCCGCTCGGCGTGGGCCTCGGCGGCCTGGGCGCGGTCGGCGGCGGCCGTCGCGGTGGTCTCGTGTCGGATGGCGTCGGCGCGGGCGTCCTGGGCGGCCTGCTCGGCGGCGCGGCGCTCGGCGGCAAGCTGCTCGACCTGGCGGCGGACCTCGGCGAGGGTGGCGCGTTCGGCGCGCAGCTCGGCGGCGAGGTCGCGGCGGGCGTTGTCGACGTCGACCAGGTCGCGGCGGGCGGTGTCCCGCTCAGCGGTGACTGCCACGGTGGCGGCCTCCGCTCGGTCGGCGCGGGCCTCGGCGGTCTCGGCACGGCGGGTCGCGGCGGCCAGCTCCCCGCGCACCTGCTCACCGGCGGCACGCGCGTCGGCCAGTTCGGCGCGGACGGTGTCCACCTCGGCGCTCAGGCGGGAGACGTCGGCGGTGAGCCGGGCGGCGTCGCGTTCGGTGGTGACGGTGGCCGCGGTGGCCTCGGCCCGCCCAGCAGCGGCGACCGTAAGCCTGACCTGTGCTGTGCGGCCTGCGGCCCCGGGCAGTGACGCCCGAGGCCGCAGGTGGTGCTCAATCGAACCACTGGCTGAACTGGTCCGAAAGCTACTGGCAGGCCTACTCGTCGTCGCGCAGGTCTTCGTTCCATCGGCGGTCGATCTCGCGGAGCAGCGGCGTCTCTGTGAAGGTATGCGCCTCGCGGTGCGGCCGGTTCGGCTTCGCCGCGCCGAGGGCGATGTTGCGTGCCCGCCGGTACTGCTCGGCGCGTTCCTCCCGGCTCTGGGACAACTCGCCGATTAGCTCGTCAGCGAGCGCCTTCATGCGGTTGTTGTTTTCCATCCTGTGCCTCCTTGTTCGAGGCGGCCGGGCCCGTTGCCTGGTCGCCTCTCACCTATCGGCGGGGAGCGGCTAGGAACCCCGCAACGCCGTGCGGAGTCGCGTCAGCGGCACGGTTACGTAGCGGGCCCGACTTCGTCGGAGGTTGACGAGAACTGGACGCCGACCCCGGACGGGCCTACCGGCTGGGCGAGTCAAGGCCGGCCTCCACAGCTTTCACCGCAGGCACCTGCCCGGCTGCGTCGCTGCCGGTCTTCGCCCCCGCCACAGCATCTCGGGTCGAAACGGGGAACGCCCGAGCGGCCGTCACCGCCGGTTCACTGCTGGTCGCGATGCTCTCCGCCGGATCGGCGTGGGCCGCCTGGTTCTCGACGTTATCCTGGCTGCGGTCTCGACGTACCGTGCCGAGGTCGATACGTCCGTCGAGCTGGTCCTGCACCACCCGGCACGCGAACGCCCCTGGGGTCCGGGCCCGGTCGACGAAGTTGGGCACTCCGCGCAGCAACTGCTGCACGTCGTGGCCAGCTCGCTGCGCCTGGTCCAGCGTGTACGCCAGAGCACCCCACGCCTCGCACCCGATCATCCTGTCGGCCCGCTGCCCAGACGGCCATGCCTTGCGCACCTCGGCGGCCATCCGCTCCTGCCTGTCCCGCACTGCCTCGGCGGACATCGCCGGCCGCCGTGCCCGGTCCGTGGCTTCGCGCACCGCCCGGTCGACGGCGTCGGACAGCACCTCAATGTCGTCGGGCTCGCGCTCCGGCTCGTGCTTCTCGGCCGCCCGGCCGGCCCGCTTGGCGAGCTGGTCGACGACCGTCTGTCGGACCTGCTGCGCCCGGGGATCTATGTGCTGCCACGTCGACGCGGCCCGCCACACCCGCGTGATGTCCTCCGTCCCGGCGGTGCGCCACCACCCGAGGCGCATCGCCGGCCGCCACACCGCCGCGTCGGCCTGCTGTGCCGCGCGGGCCTGCGCGCGGATCTGCCGGGCCTGTTCCTCGCTGGCCCGGGCGGCGCGTTGCAGCTGCGCGATCCGGGCGTCGATGAGCACCTGGGCCAGTTGGCCGGCGGCCTGGATCGCGGCGGTCATCGCCGCGGTGGCCCGCTGGTGGATCTCGGCCATCTCGTTGTCGGCCACTACCGTCCCCCGTCTCTCATCGCTGCGTCTGCTGATCCACCGCCGGGTCGACGCGGGCCCGTGCCCGTGCCGCATCCGGCTCGTCCCGCCCCACGCGCGGGACCGGAACGTCTCGCTCGACGTGCACCGCGCCTTGGGCGAGCAGCGGCATCAGGTGCGCCGCCGCCCTGGCCGCCGCGCCGGCCGCGTGTGCCTGCTGCTCGGCCGCGCGTAGCTCGGCCAGCGCCACCACCAGCCGGGCCGCCTGCACAACCACGGCGAGCAGCACTGCCGCCTCACCGCCGTTGCGGGCGGGTCCGGTGACCATCAGCGCGTCGGCGACCCGGCCCAGCTCGGCGGCGATCGTCGACGCCGCCGGTGCCGGCGCGCGACGTGGTGGTGCCGCCGCGCGGGCCAGTGCGTCAGCCGCCCGCGTCACCGTGCCCCGCCCGGACGGCTCGGTGGCCGCCGCGACCCGGGCCATCAGGTCGGCGCTGGCGCGGGCCACCATCGGCCACTGCGGCGAGCCCGGCGCGACGCTGGCCAGCCGCCCACTGATCGCCTCCAGGGCGGCGGCCGACGACCGCCACACCGCCATCCGGTCCTCACCCCGCAGCGTCGGCGATTCTGCGGAATCCACCGCCTTCCACTGCCCGGCCAACGCCGGCGGCGCGTCGGGCCACCGCTTACGGATCTGGGTCAGGCTCAGCTCACCGTCCAGGCGGCGGCCGGCATACCAGCGCGGCTTGCCGGCACCGGCCGGCCGCAGCGCCACGGCGTATCCGACCACCTGGTCCCGGTCGGTCGCCGCAGTGCGCGCGGCGACCAGCAGACCGGCGGCTCGCATGCGCGCGACCCACTCGGCCTCGCTGGTGGCACCGGCGAGCGCGGCCCGGACCTGGCGGCGCAGCAGCTCCCGGTCCGGCGCCTGGTCGACGCGCCGGGCCCGCTCGACCTCGGGCCGGGTCAGCTCCGGACGCCGGGTCGCCCCGGCCCGACCGGGTGTCCACTTGCCCAGCCCGAACTCGTCCTCGATGAGGTCGGCGACCTGCTGGCTGCGCCGCTTGTCCTGCCGCAGCCACACCGGCGCCCCGTCCTCGGTAGCGAGGGTGACGACCAGGTGCACGTGGTCGTTGCCCATCGCCGACAGCCCGTGCCGCACCGCGATCCACCGACACCCGGCCCGCTCCGCGTCGCCGGTGAAGCCCATCTCCTGCACGAACCGGGCCGAGATGCGGCCCCACGTCGCGTCGTCGAGCTGCCCCTCGTGGGCCGGCAGGCTCAACGAGCACTGCCACACGTACTGCTTCACCCCGCGCTCACCGGCGGCGATCTGCGGCGCGTCCAGCCGCGCCGCCAGTTCGTCCAACGACCACCGCTCGCCGTCACGGTCATGCCGTTCGGGAGCCAGCCGTGCCACGTCGTCGTACCCGGCGACCAGGTGCGGATTGACGTGCTCCTCGACCTTCCCCGGCCCCCACAGGTACTCCAACAAGCCCCGAACCCGAGTGCCGTAGGTGACCTTCGGGATCATCAGCGTCGGCCGGTCTGGGCGGCAGCGATCGCAGTGACGAGGTCGTCGACGCGGGCCGCGATCCGCGCCAGGTACGCCGCCGTGGCGGCCAGGTCCCCGGCCGGCTCCCCGGTCGAGTGCAGCCGCGCTACCGCCTGATTGAGGTTGGTCGCCGCGCCCCGGACCTGTCGGTGTACACCCATCAACTCGACCAGCAATGGGCCCGCCTCCCCGCCTCCGCTCGGCCCGGCCGGGGCGGGCACGAGCGGCGCCGATCCTGCTTCCGCCAGGTACGCCGAGGTGGCCATCCGGGCCGCCGCCGCGTTCGCCTCGACCGCCGCCAGCTCCGCCTCGGACAGCCGCACGGTCACTCGGTGCACACGCGGATCATCGTCAGTGTGGGCACGTCTGCGGCGCTCACTGGCGCCGAACCGGACCACACCGACCTGCGGCGACTCAGCCACGTCGACCACCCTCCCGGCGGGCCGACGCCGCCCTGATCTGCCCGGCCGCTGCGCGGCCCGCCTGACCAAAAGTCAGACTTTTACTCCAACTTGCTCCGACAGGTCGAGCAAGTGTGTCCACTATCGGGACACCGCCTGGTCGCTAGTCGTGCTTCGTGTCGATGATGCGCCTATCGTGCTGCCTTGGGCGGTGCTGCCCAGTGCAGCTTCCTCGGTCAGCGAAGCCCTCCTCGATGACGGGAAGGCTTGAGCTGCTGCGGTGGTGGATGATCGTCCGCCAGCTAGATTGCGGTGAGCCACGGCCCGACGGACGGCGTCAACAAGAGCAGGTTTTAGATGCTCGCCGAGCCGGGCCGCCGTAGCCTGCGCCCGCTGACGAAAGTGGTCGCGCTCCTCGTCCGTCCATGGCCGGGACCGCTCCTTTTCGATTGCTCGCCGCAACCCTGCGGGCTCGTGCCAGTTGCCGGCCGTGTCCAGGGAGTTGTGGTGCAAGATTTCGCCCCCGCGCCGCACCACATACACGGCATCAACAAGATGCTCGGCCTCCAGCCGATCCGCCGTAGCAAGCACTGCGGCGTACGCCCTGTCGTGGATCTCGGGCCGCACGAAGCGACCGACGTCGGACGTGTCCTTCTCCTGCTGGTATCGGTCTAAGATCGCGAGGAGGCTTCGGGCCTCGTGCACCGCGACGAAGACGTACTCCACCCGAAACCCGGCTTGGTGAAAGTCTGCGAATCGGGCTGCCGCCCAGTCAGCTCCGGCCAATGGTGCGCTGATGACCGCATCGAACCGCTGCTCTTGGATGTACTCGGCAAGCATCATCCACCACTCGTCCGCAGCATCAGCGAGCAAAGTTCGCACCGTCTGGTCGTCCTCAGCGGCCAGTCTGTCGTAGGCCGGATGGTAGAGAAAGAGATCGTCACCATCGACCGCGACGGCGTCTTCGCGCCCCAGCTGCCGGACAACTTGAGACTCCACGGTGGTCTTTCCCGCACCGGGCTGACCGGCGATGAACACCACCGTGGGGTTGTCTCTTGACGTACCGGTGTAGCCCGGCTTGATCTGCTCCTCGAAGATGCGCCGCAAATCCTCGGCAGGAAGCCGGTACATCGAGAAATCCATGCTGGTGGTCATCGCCCCGACATCTTTCGTGCCACCGCCGGATAGTCGCGCAAGATCCGCTTGATCTGCTCCTCGTCTTCGAAAGTCAGGAGCCGTCGCTCCCGCATGTACTGCTGCTGCGTTGTCAGCAACCCGGCACGCTCGTCAGCATCCACCGTTCTACCAAGGCGACTGCTGCATGCCGCAATCACCGTGCCAATCACCGACCTGGCCAACTCAAAGTCGGCAGCCTGTTGCTCGGTCCAGGTTCCCAGATCAGTGAGCCGCCACTCGCCTTGTCTCCCGTCACCCTCAGCCATCGTTCCCTCCTTCACCATGCGACCGCTCTGGCCTACTCTTGATCTCGAACCAACTTTTCGAACCCACCCTTGAAGGGAAGACAGCATGAATCGTGGCTTCCTGAACCACGCGACCTGGCGCAAGAGCAGCCGCAGCCTGAACGGAAACGCCGAGTGTGTCGAGGTCGCACTCACCCCGCACGCGGTGGGCATCCGCGACTCCAAGGACCCGTTCGGTCCCGCTCTGGTGGTTGTCGGCTCGGAGTGGATGGCGTTCATCGACGGCGTCAAGGGCGAAAATCTGCGGCCCTGATCCGTATGCACACAAACCCCAGTTCCTACAGCCGAGAGCGGCATCACCAGGACTGGTACTGACTAGCTTCGAACAAACCTGTCTGTCTGCGCCGGGAACCCGCCCCGTGAGGGCTGGAGACGGTAGCCGCACGCCCCCCAGCATCAAGGGCGCTGGGCGTCGCTGCGCGATGGGCCTACGCCCCCTTTTTGACCCTGGCCGACGTCCCTGGGTGGCACTGCTAGCGCCCTCACCGGTCGGAGGGAGGGCTGAAAGAGCGGGCCCACGTGGATCGATCTTGGCCGCTAAGCTCTGCGTCCGCAGACACCAGACCGGAGCATCCTGGGGGAGGTTCCCATGGCCGAACAGTCCGCCAAGGCCGTCCGTACCGAAACCGAGCGAGCCGCACTGCAACTGCTGCGCGAGCGCGCGAACCTGGTCGGCGAGGCAGCTACCGCCCGGCACGAACGCGACCAGCTCGTCGACGCGCTGCGCGAGGCCAACAGCCGCTACGCCGCCCGCTACGCCGACGCCGTCGCGGGCGGCTGGAGCGCCGACGAACTGGCCAAGCTCGGCCTGGACGCGCCGGAGTCGTCGACCACGTCCAGGCGGCGCCGCCCACCCCGGCAGGCGCAGCCCGTGCAGGGTCAGCCGGACGAGCTGGTGACGCCGGCCGACGTCCCGGCGCAGACGTAGCAGCTCCGTCCACGTCGCGATGACGGCCTCCTCCGCTTTGGCGGGGGAGGCCGTCATCGTGTGGGCGCGGGTCACGACCTGGTCCCGAGCGGCACGCCGCGGGCCCGCATCCACGACTCCGGATCGACCGCGTTGCTGCTGTTCGCGTGGAACGGGCCAGGACGCACGTTGGTGTGTACCTCGAAGTGCAGGTGCGGCCCCGAGCTTCCGCCGCTGTTACCGACGTGTCCGATGACCACTCCGGCCGCGACGCGCTGACCGATGGACACCTCGGGCCGCTCAATCATGTGGCAGTAGCGCGTCACGATGTTGCCCGCGTGGCGGATGTCGACGTACCAGCCGCAACCGCGCGCACCGGTGTGCCCGTCCCGGTCGCAGGTGGTGTGCCAGTCGCACTTGACCTGCTCCACCACCCCCGCCGACGCGGCGCGGATCGGGTCACCCCGCACGTCGGAGGTCGACATGTCGACGCCGGCGTGCAGGCGGCCATTGCGCGGGCCGAACGGGCTGGTGACCACCGCCCGCAGCGGCTGCACCCAACCGCCCGGACCGACCGGGACCGGGCCCAGGTCGTCGACGCCACACGGGGCCGTCGGCGCACCACCACCGATGTCGTCGATGCTCGGCAGACCGAGCACCCGCGCGGCCAACTGCTCCGCCTCCGGCTCCCATTTCTGATACGCCTCCGGCAGACCCGAACGCTGCACCGCCTGCGCGGCGTCAGTCAGCCGCATCCGCTGCCACCCGTCAACGCGCACCAACGCCTCGTAGAACTTCCCGGCCGCGTAGGCGGGCGTCATCCGCTCCCGCACACTGCCCCACCCCGGGCGCTGCTGGAACAGCCCGACCGAGTCGTGGTCGCGGCCCACACCCTCGTGCGGCAGCGACAGCGACTCGGGCACCGTCGAGTTGGCCAGGTTGCGCAGCGTGGACTCCTGCATCGCGGTGGCCAGCGCGATGACGTACCCGCGCGGCGGCACCTTCCGCTGGCGTCCGACCGCCACGATCGTCGCCGCGTGCGTGCTCTGGGCGCTGTTCCACCTGCCGCCGCCCGGTACCGGTGAGACACCAGGCAGCGACGGCACCTCGCACGCCGCCGCCTCGGCCTGTGCCTGGCCGAACAGCATCAAGGGCAGGCCCACCGTTCCGCCGCACACCAGCATCACCACGGCGGCCACCGCCGCGATCAACGCGACCGGTCGCCGCGTCACTGGACCGCCCGAACGAAGTCGTTACCAGTGACCATCCAACGCCCGTTCACGGCGGCGAGGGTGACGGTCAGCGTGCCCGCGTCGGTGGGCACCTCGTACACCGCCGCGGCCTTCGGCGCCTGCTTCACGCTCGGGCGGCCCGTCACCTGAGTCGCCGGAACCTGCGCCGGGTCGACGGTACGCAGCGCGCGGGCGAAGCCCTCCTCGCAGTGCGGCGCGACCCGCTTCCACCACACGGCCGCCGACAGGTCCGGCCGGGCCCAGGCCGCCGCGAACGCCGCCACCACCCTCGGCGCCTGCGCCGCCGGTGGCAGCGCGGCCGGCGGCCTCTCGTCGCCGTGGTCGTCGTTGCCCGGCCGCTCGCTGGTCGACGTCGGCGACGCCTCGACCGCCCCGGCCGTCGGATACACCGGGCCACTAAGGTCCGGCGCCGGCGTGCCCGGCTCCGCAGCCGTGCCGCACCCCGTCAACGCCACCGCCGCACCCACAATGGCCAGCCCCGTCCGAACCAAGCCCACATCATTGATACGCGCGCATGCACCTCTTCTGCGTGCCATATGACGCCCTCCCCCGTACTGCCATTCGCGTCCTTGTCGCGGCAGAGCAATCACCATAGATCCATTGAGAAACGGGCTGCTACTGTCGGCTACTCGTCGGTGACCTTGATACACGGGGGAGGCATCGGATGACGGAGAGCATCTGCGCGCGGCGGGAACACCGGTGAAAACAACCACTGCTGCCACGCAACGCACCCGCCTCGGAAGCGCACCCCACCTTCCGTCCTCGGTGATTCCAGAGAATGTCCTCCTCAGTGGATGGCCACCGATCTGGTGGGTGGGATGCCACGGCGGAGCGGGCACGAGCACCCTGGCTCGGCTGGTCGGCATCGGGGCCGACTTCGGCCGGGCATGGCCACTGACGACGCCCGTGATGCCGCCAGCCCAGGTGATGCTGGTCTGCCGCCTGTCCGCACACGGCACCTGGGCGGCCACCGGCGCGATCGAGCAGTGGCGCCGCCGCGCCGGCATGACCACCACGACCACCGTGCTGGGCGTGGTCGCTGTCGCGGCCTCCCCACGGCGGCCCCCACGCATCGCCACCGAACGACTGCAACTGCTCGGCGGCTGGGCGCCGCGGGTGTGGCGCGTCGGCTGGGTCGACGCGCTCCTGGCCGCCGACGACCCCCGCGACGTCGGCACTCCCCCCGACGTCGAAACACTCCGCCACACCCTCACACAACAGATCCACACGAGACCGGAAGTGAACCGATGACGCTCACAGACCTCCCCGCTCGCCTGGGGCTGTACCTGGCAGCGCCCACCCCGCCACCCGGTGGGGTACCGAACCCCGGCGGTGGCGTGGCACCCCCCGGAGTGGTGCAGAGCAACGTGTTGGAGATCCTCCAGTGGATCGCGTGGCTCGCCGTGGCGGCGTGCGTCGGCGGACTCCTCTACAGCGCCGCGAAGATGGCCATCGCGCACCGCCGCGGTGACGACACCAACGTCGCCCAGCTCGGCTGGGTATTCGCGGCCTGCCTCCTGATCGGCAGCGCATCCACCATCGTCGGGGCCCTGATCGCCTAGCAGGCCGGGAGGCTGCCAATGTCATCGTCTGACTTCGCCCAGCGCCCGCCGTGGACGCGCCCCGGTTTCATCGCCGCCGCCGCGCTGCTCCTGGTCGTCATCATCGCCGGGGTCCTGGTCGCCGTGTTCGCCATCGCCGACAACGGCGGCGATGGCGCCGGCCGGGCACCCTCGCCCGGCGCAGCCCCGCACGGCAGCGACGCCCCGCCCGCCAGTGACGCCCCGCAGGCCCTACCCACGGCGGTCCCGACCGCCGCACCCGCCGACGTGCGGTGGGAACTCGTCGGTCCACTCGCCGTCCCGGTCAGCGCCACCGCCGGCCCGCAGCAGAACACCGCGACCACCGCGTCGGGCTTCACCCGCACGCCGGAAGGAGCGCTGATCGCGGCGGCCCAGCTCACCGCGAGAGCCAGTCACACCCTCGGACCGGACTACTGGCAGCCCACCATTGAGCGTCAGTTCGTGGCCAGCGCCGACCGGGACCGGCTGCTCGCCGAGTACCGCGCCAGTGACAGCGGCCCAGCCGATCCCGGCTCGCTCAGCCAGATCGCCGGCTTCTCCTTCCAGTCGTACACGCCCGACACGGCCGTGATCGGGCTGGTACAGCGCGCACCCTCGGCCGGCACCCCCCGCTACCACGTGCTGTCGCTGACGCTGCTCTGGCGAGATGGCGACTGGCGTATGCAGGCCCCGCCCGGCGGGGCGTGGATCTCCATCAACCGCGTCACCAGTGACCTCACCGGGGTCGTCGAGTGGGGGCCTCGGTAGTGCCAGACGACTGCCCCATCGTCAACCCCGTCTGCGTCCCCGGGCACGTCCTGGACACCACTGCAGGCCGGTTCATCGAGGAACTGTCCGAGCAGGCGTCCGAGGCCGCCGCTGAAATGCTCAAGGCCCTGGTCGCGGGCTGGATGTCCATCCCTACCCCGAACGTGTCCCAGGGGTCCTGCCACACCAACTCGGCCGGGAAGCTCGTCTGTGACGGCACCGTCGACTACCTGAGCGCCTACACCAACTGGGCGGTCGCCGCCCTCGCGGTGGGCGCGGTCCTCATCGGGGCACTCCGCCTCGCCTGGGAACGCAACGGCCGCGACGCCGGCACCCTGACCAGAGGGCTGGTGACCATGGTCGTGCTCGCCGGCGCCGGCGTACCCGCCGTGCAACTGCTCATCGGCATCGGCGACAGCTACTCCGACTGGATCCTCAAAGCCGCCGCCGACGGCGACCTCGGCGCCCGACTGCGCCTCTTCGCGCCGGCCGCCGCCACCAGCGGACTCGCCCCACTGATGGCGATCGGCATCTCGATCATGATGTTCCTCGCCACCATGGTGCAGTTGCTGCTGCTGCTGGCCCGGGGTGCCGGCCTGGTGCTGCTGGCCGGGCTGCTCCCGCTGGCCGCCGCGTCGGGCATCGCCGGATCCGGACGCGCGATCCGCGACCGGTACCTGACGTGGCTGCTCGCCCTGGTCCTCTACAAGCCGGCGGCGGCCACCATCTACGCCGCGGTGTTCTGGATGCTCGGCAAGGGCCAGGACCTCACGACCCTGCTCACCGGCCTGGTGATGTTCTGCATGGCCATCGTCGCGCTACCGGCGCTGATGCGGCTGATCGCCCCGGCCGTGTCGGTGCTGTCCTCCGGTGGGTCGGGCGGCGCGGCCGTGGCGGCGACGTCGGCGGCCGGGCAGGTCGCCTCGGGGGCGGTCCGCCTCAACGCCAGCAGTGGCGCAAGCGGCGGAGGACCTGGGGCTCCCACCGGTGGTGGTGGCGGGCGGCCCGGTGGTGCCAGCCCGTCCGCTCCGGTGCCGGCGCCCCGCCCCTCTGGTGGAGGCACCCGGGCTGGGGCTGCGGCCTCGGGGCCGGTGGGGGCCGGCTCGTCGACGGCCACGACAGCCGGCACCACGGCGGCCGGCACGGCACAGACGGCGGGCGCGGCCGGTGCCGCCACGTCGGCGGCCGGACCAGCCGGGGTCGCGGTCACGGCAGCGCAGGCCGGGCCCGCCACCGTGCGCAAGGTCGGCGGCACGGCGTCCGGAGCGACAGGTGGTGAGGGCGCATGAGCACCGACGTACGGGCCCGTGCCGACGAGCAGCCGCAGCAGCAGCGCACCTATGGCAACTGGCGCCTCGGGCGCGGCGCCGGCCTGTTCGGCCTCGGCCCGGCCGGCACCATCGCCGCGTTCCTGGTCATGGTGCTGTCCGCGGCGATGATCCCGATCTCCGCCCTCGCGGCACTGGGCACCGCCATCATCGGCCTGCTCGTGCTCGCGCCCCTGGCGATCCGGATCAACGGGCGCACCGGATTCCAGGTCATCAACGCCCGGATCGCGTGGTGGATGGCGCGGGCCCGCCGCCACCACGTCTACGTCTCCGGCGTCGCGTCCAAGGTCACTGCGGCCCACCAACTCCCGGGGGTGCTGGCCCGCTCCGAGGTGTACGAGGTGGAGACCGGCCGCTCCGGGCTCGTCGCCGTCGTCGTGGTGCCACAGAGCCGGCACTACACCGTCACCCTGCGGTGCGCGCCCGAGGGCATGGACCTGGTCGACCAGGCCGTCATCGACACCCGCGTCAGTCACCTGGCGTCCTGGCTGGCGGCCCTGTCGCGCGAGCCGCAGCTCGTGCAGGCACAGATCACCGTCGAGACCACCCCGGATCCGGGCACCCGCCTGGCCGCCGAGGTCACCGCCACGTCCCGACCCGACGCCCCGGCGCTGGCCCTGCAGGTCCTCGACGACGTCGTCCGGTCCTACCCGGCCGGGTCGGCGGCCGTCGACACCCGCGTGTCGCTGACCTACACCGCCCCGCCCGGCCGGTCCATGTCGCACGAGGACGTCTGCCGGGAGGTCGCCGCCCGGCTGCCGCACCTTCACGCCGGACTGACCGGCGCCACCGGCGCCGGCATCGTGCCGATGTCCGCCCGCAGCCTCGCCGCCGTGGTGCGCGCCGCCTACGACCCGGACGCCGCCCTGGACCTCGCCCGCGACCCGAAGCTCACCCCCGACTGGACGCAGGCCGGACCGGTGGCCACCCGAGAGAGCTGGGACTCCTACCGACACGACTCCGGCGTCTCGCGCACCTGGTGCATGGTGGAGGCCCCGCGCGGGGTGGTGTACTCGCGGCTGTTCGCCCGGCTCACCGACCCGGACCCGCAACTGCTGCGCAAGCGGGTCACGATGGTCTACCGGCCGTACTCCCCCGCCGACGCGGCACGGCTGGTGGAGTCCGACAAGCGCGACGCGAGGTTCCTGGCCAGCAAGAAACACCGGCCCAGCGCCCGGGACCTCACCGACCTGGCCGCCGCCGACCAAGCCGCCCAGGAAGAGGCCACTGGCGCGGGGGTCGTCCGCTTCACCGTGCTGGTCACCGCCACCGTCGCCGCCACCGACGACGGCAAGCAGCTCGACGAGGCCACCGGCATCATCCGGGCCCGCGCCGGCGAGGCCCGCCTGACGATCCGGCCGATGTACGGCTGCCAGGCCGCGGGATTCGCCGCCGGCCTGCCCACCGGCATCGTCCTGCCCACCCACGCCACGATCCCCTTCTAGGACGGCCGATGACCAGCCCCAACACCGGCCCCCCTCCACCACCACGGCGTCGACCAGCCGGACGCCGGCCTGGCCGTCTCGGCTACGCCGCACCCGGCGGCGGCCGGTGGTCGTGGATCGAGCCCCCGACGGAGTACCGGGGCACCACCGTGCAGGTCTGCGGCCTGTACCCGTTCGGCACCGGCGCGTCAACGCCGATGATCGGCGTCCCGGTCGGCCGGCACCTCTACACCGGCTCGGCGGTCTGCTTCGACCCGATCTCCTGGTACACGAGGGCGAGGCTGATCAACAACCCGTCGGTGTGGATCGAGGGCGAGCCCGGCATGGGCAAGTCCACGGCGGTGCGGCGGATGGTCCTCGGTCTCACCGCGCAGGGCGTCACGCCGCTGATCCTCGGCGACCTCAAACCGGACTACGCCGAGCTGGTCCGCGCGCTCGGCGGGCAGGTGTTGCGCGTCGGGCCCGGCCTGGACCGGATCAATCCCCTCGATGCCGGCCCGTGGCGGCAGGTCCTCGACCGCGTCGACGAGCGCACCGGCGCCGTCGTGCGCGCCGCGGTGACCGACCGGCGGCTGAACATGCTCGTCGCCCTGGCCACCCTCGTACGACGTGGGCCCGTTACCTCGGATGAGACCACCGTCCTGGCCGCCGCGCTGCGCTACCTCGCCGAGCGGGAGACCGACACCCCGCCGGTGCTCTCCGACGTCCTGAACGTCATCCGTGACGCCCCGGCCGAGGTCCGCGCCGTCACGCTGTGGCAGGAGGACCAGGACGTTCCCCGGTTCCGTGACGACGTCGCCAACCTGCACCGCACCCTGCTGGCGCTGCTGCACGGCCCGCTCGGCGACACCTTCGAGGGGCAGACCACCACGGCGATCCGCCTCGACACCCCGGCCGTGTGCGTCGACATCTCCAGCATCGACGACACCGACGAGCTGCGCACCGCCGCGACCCTGCTCTCCACCTGGTCCTACGGCTTCGCCCAGGTGGAGGCCGCACACCTGATGGCCGACCTCAACCTGGCCCCCGCCCGGACCTTCTTCACCGTGCTCGACGAGTTGTGGCGGGCGCTGCGCGTCGGGCACGGCCTGGTTGACCGCGCCGACGGCCTCACCCGCCTCAACCGGCAAAAGGGCACGGGCACCGCGTTCATCACCCACAGCCTGGCCGACCTGGAGGCGCTGCCCACCGCCCACGACCGGGCCAAGGCCAGAGGCTTCGCCGAGCGGTCCGCGGTGCTGATGATCGGCCCGTGCTCCGAGCAGGAACTCGACGCCGTCGCGCGCGTTCGGCCGCTGTCGCAGGCCGAACGGCGCGAGGTGCTGTCCTGGTCGGCGCCGCCGTCCTGGACCTCGACCGAGGGCAGCGGCACCGTCGGCCGTGGCAACTTCCTGATCAAGGTCGGATCCCGGCCGGGCATCCCGGTGCACCTGGAACCCACCGAGACGGAGATGCGGCTCGGCAACACCGACTTCCGCTGGACCATGGCATGAGCCGGCCGGCTGGGCCGCGCGGTGGCCACGACGACGCGGGCCTCATCGTCGGCGGCATCGCCGCCGGGGTCCTGGTCCTCGCCAGCGGCGCGTGGCTGCCCGTCGTGCTGGCCCGCCCGCCCGGATACACCGGCGGCGGACCGGTCCAGGTCGCCGCCGCGGTGCTGCGCGGTGACATCACCTGGACCACCACCTGCACCCTCATCGCCGTCGCCGAGGTGACCGTCCTGCTGCTCCTGGCCGTCGGCGGCATCACCACCTGGCGGTGGACTCGCCGGCGACGCACCCGCGTCGACCCCGCCGCCCGCCGCATGGCCAGCCGAAAAGACCTCGCCCACCTCGGGCCCCGGGGTGTTGCCGACAGCGGCCGGCGGCTGCGGCCCAGCCTCGCCGACGTCGACCGGCCCGACCCCGACCAGCTCGGCGTCCTGATCGCCCACACCGTCGCCGGCGGAATGCCACTACGCCAGTCCTGGGAGGACATGGCCGTCGACATCTGGGGCCCACGCACCGGCAAGACCACCTGCCGGGCGATCCCCGCCATCGTCGCCGCCCCCGGCCCGACCCTGGTCACCAGCGTCAAAGGCGACATCGTCGACGCCACCCGCGACATCCGCGCCGCACGAGGGCAGGTGTGGGCGTTCGACCCGCAGCACATCCTCGGCCCCAAGCAGGGCATGTGGTGGAACCCCCTGCGCACCGTGGCCACCATCACCGACGCCCGCCGCCTGGCCGAGCACTTCGCCTCCGCCGAACGCGAGCCCGGCGTCAGCCGCGACGCCTTCTTCGACCCCTCCAGCGAGGAGTTGGTGGCGAACCTACTGCTCGCGGCTGCCGTGTCCGGCCGGGACATCCTCGCCGCGTACCGGTGGGCCGTCAGTCCCCGCGACGACGAGCCGGCCGAGCTGCTGCGCGAGCGCGGCTACGAGCTGCCCGCCGACGCGGTCGCCGGGGTAGTCAACATGCCCGACAAGACGAGGGGCGGCATCTACGCGGGCGCGCAGAAGATGCTCATGTGCCTCACCGAGCCCGCCGTCACCGCCTGGGTCACCCCACCCCCGCGCGGCGGGGTCCTCGAGTTCGACCCGGCCGTCTTCGTCGCCTCCACCGACGTGCTGTACCTGCTGTCCCAGGGCGGCCCCGGCTCCCCCGCCCCGCTGGTCGCCGCCCTCACCGACGCCGTCCTGCGTGCCGGCGAGCTGCAGGCCCGCGCCTCGGCCGGGCGGCGCCTCGACCCGCCGCTGCTGAGCGTCCTCGACGAAGCCGCCAACATCTGCCGGCTACGCCAGCTCCCAGCCCTCTACTCCTTCTACGGCTCCCACGGCCTGCCCATCATCACAATCCTCCAGTCCTACCCCCAGGGCATCGACGTGTGGGGCCGCGAGGGCATGCGCAAACTCTGGTCCGCAGCGAACATCCGCACCTACGGCGGCGGCGTCGCCGACCCCGACTGGCTCGAAGAACTGTCCAAGCTCATCGGTGAGCACGACGTCACGACCAGGTCGACCAGCAGCAGCGGATCCGGGTGGGGCCAGCGGTCCGTCTCGCACGCCACCCGCCGCCAGCGCATCCTCGACGTCGCCGACCTGCACGCCCTGCCCCGGGGCCGGATGGTCGTCTACGCCTCCGGCGCCCCGCCCGCGCTCGCCCGCACCGCCCCCTGGCAAACCGGCCCCTACGCGGCGGCGATCCGCGCCTCGATCGCCCGCTGGGACCCCCACGAGCGCACCGACTGGACCCTCACCCCCGACGACACCCCGCCGGAGCCGACCCCATGACCCTGCCCCAGCCCGGACCGGCCGGCGACCCGGTCGCCGACCTCAGCGCCCTGCTCGGCCAACTCGCCGGCGACCCGAGCGACACTCCGCCGCCGGCCGCGACGCCGGCCGCCGAGCCCGCCGAGGCGGAGCCGGTCTACCGCAACGTCGAGGCGTTTGTCGGGGGCTACCTCGCTTACGTCGTCGAGCGGCGCCTCGCCACTGGGCCGACCTCCGGGGTGAACTGGTGCCCCCGGTGGTGGGCGCACCCGGAGGCGATTTCCCGCCTGTACGCGCTGTGGCGAGCCTGGGAGACGCTGCGGGTCAGCGACCCGCAAACCGGCATGAGCATCTGGTGGCGCGACCACCTCGATCCCCACCTCGCCGCGCTCGCCGCCGAGTACGGGCCGTTCAGCCGGTGCAGCCCGGACAAGCACACCGAACCCCGGCCCCTGCCCGTCGAGCCTGCGCCGCCAGAGATGCTCGCGCAGCTCCCCGACGCCGACAGCCTCTGATTCCGTGGCATCGCCCGTGGCGGCCGGTCCGCAGCGAGCTTGACGAAGTCCTCGCGGAAGCGGCGCTCCGTAACGCCGTAGACCGCCCGCTCGGCGCCAGGAAGGAGTCGCCAGACTTGAGCTAGTCCGCTGAGGCCTCGCCGTAGTTTCCAGCGAGCGAGAAAACAACTTCAGCCCTGGTCAGGAGCCCGCACGAACGCCTGGAGCCCCCAGAGTGTCATTACGTCCCTGACCAGCGCTGGGGTTGTTTTTGGTCCGGAAGCTACCGGCGGGCCTCCAGGCGATCATCAAGAATCGACTCAAGAGCATCCAGTACCGCACCGACCTACTCGACGGCTTCCTCGCTCACACCGGACTGACACTCGAACCCGACACAACCTGACCATTCAAGATCTGTAGCGTGACTTTCCCGAACGTTGGTCCCCGAGGGCCTTACCGGTGTAATCACTCCTCACCGGTGTCTCAATCACACGGTTCCGGGCGGGCCTCCCCTACGGGCCACTGCGTGTGGTCATCGGTTTTGGCGCACGTCCGGTTCGCGCCGGTCAGGTTCACGCCCGTCAGGTTCGCGCCGGTCAGGTCCGCGTCGGTCAGGTCCGCGCTGAACAGGTCCGCGCCGGTCAGGTCCGCGTCGGTCAGGTCCGCGTCGGTCAGGTTCACGCCCGTCAGGTCCGCGTCGGTCAGGTCCGCGCCGGTCAGGTTCACGCCCGTCAGGTCCGCGTCGGTCAGGTCCGCGCTGGTCAGGTTCGCGCCGGCCAGATTCGCGATCAAGTTCGCGATCACCTTCGCGACTCTCGCGGTGAGCCGGCCTTCCAGGTTTGCGCCGTTCAGGTAGGCGTGGGTCAGGTCCGCGCCGGTCAGGTCCGCGCCGGTCAGGTCCGCGCCGGTCAGGAGCGCGCGTGTCAGGTTCGCGTCGGCCAGGTTCGCGTTGCGCAGGCTCGTGGCGGTCAGGTTCGCGTCGCTCAGGTTCGCGTCGCTCAGGCCCGTGGCGGTCAGGTTCGTGTGGATCAGGGTCGCGCCGGCCAGGTGCGCGTCGGCCAGGTTCGCGTGGGCCAGGTTCGCGTAGGCCAGGTTCGCGAGGGCCAGGTTGACGTTGGAGAGGTCGAGACGGCGGATAGGGATAGGCGGCGTCTCGTTTCCGATTACGCCGTCGCGGGTGATGTCGCGGCGACCCAGCACGGTCACGACGGCCTGGATATCGACCGGCGGGCGAGGACCCGAAAGAGTCGGAGTGGCGGCCTGCTTGGGTGCGGGGGCGTGGACCCGGATGAACGCGGCGAGGATGTCAACGACGGCCGGCTGGTCCACGGCCGAGTCGCGCATGATGCGTTCCAGGGCGTAGATCGCGCCCAGTCGTACGTCCACCTTCTCCGGACCGGGTTGGCCGAGCTGCTCGACCGCCTTGGTGAACCGATCGGTGATCTGACCCTGATCGGTGAGCCGATGCTGTTCCCGGTTGGCCTCGCTGCTCTGGCGATTGGCCTCGTTGGTGATGTACAAGCCGATGGCCACGAAGAGCACCGACAGGATGCTTCCGATGGCCACCAGACGCTGCCACGGGTCGGGCTTGACGTCGATCGGCCCCACCGGTGCCAACTCCAACCGGACCGCCGCCGGCCGCGAGGACCGTGCCCGAGGCCCGACCGCAGACTGACCCGCCGCCCTCCACCGCCGCCCCGAAACAGACACACCACGGCGACCACTACCCGCACTCACGCGACCACGAAGCGACATGCGTCCATTGCAGCCGACCACGACCAACAAGGAGAACCCACAGCCACACTCAGGCATCACGACCAGACGGCCTCAAAGGCCCGCCGGTAGCTTCCGGACCAAAAACAACCCCAGCGCTGGTCAGGGACGTAATGACACTCTGGGGGCTCCAGGCGTTCGTGCGGGCTCCTGACCAGGGCTGAAGTTGTTTTCTCGCTGGAAACTACGGCGAGGCCGCTGAGGGGCCTGCGAACCGGAGGCCGGACAGGCGGCGGCCCCCGCACCAGACCGGTGCGGGGGCCCCCGTGCACTAGCGGATCGAGCGATGCAGGCGTTCCAGCGTGAGGAACGTGGCGAGCCCCAGGCTCACCGGCGCCACCACGTGCGGGTACTGGTCGGCGGCGACGCCGACAATGCCCCCCACCAGCAGGAACGTGGCCGTGCTGACGGGCAAGTGAAGCCCACTCGGCCCACCGGATGCGACCCTCTGCTGCACTTCAGCTGCATGAGGACGTAGTCTTCCCATAGCGTTGACTCTTTCTGCCTGGGCTGGCGATAGGTGTTGCGCTTCGGCGGGTGCCCGGGGTAGGAGCCGGGTGCCCGCCCTTACTTTGGTGCCAGGTCGCGTCGATCGACCACGGCACCTCGTCCGGGTCCACGAAGTGGGTCCACGCGATGTAGTCACGTGACACGTCCCGAACTCCCGAAACTGTATGTCCCCCCGGGACAGTCCGTCCGCCCGACCCCGAGCATCTCGTGCTACCCCGCGGAGGGGACGGATCCGTCGCCCGTCAATGACGTGCCGAAGTCCTGCTACCCCCGCCTGGCCGCGCAGTTGACGCTGCCACCCGCATGTGCGGGGGTCAACCATTTGGCATTTTTCGCCACGGGTCCGGGAGGTACCAGCCGGGACAATTCCGGCGACAGCGACGATCGGGGCGGACTTGCCGTCGTAGTCGCAGGCGAGCACGGTCAGCCTGATTGCCCGAACGTCCCCACCGGTCGACAGCAGGACCGACGTCGTTGCGGTCGGCGGCGGACTGCGCCCGCCGGTCGAAGTCGGTGCGCGCGGTCTGCCCGGTTTGGCTACTGGCAGTTATTGGCCACACTTATCGAGGTGACCACCCAGGACCCTCAAAAGCCCGGCGGGAACCTCCGATCCATCACTGCCAGCGCCGCCATCCTGGCAGTGCTCGGACTCGGCGTGGCAGCCGTGAACACGGCCATCGACGGCTCGGTAAGTGGATCGGTAGCCCCTACTAGTGGCGCAACCAACACCGCTGCGACGATTGCCGTCAAGCCGTCACCCACGCTCACACCGACTCGTGCCGTGGTGAAAACCTGGACTGTCACCGAAACCGAGCCCATCCCGTACCGGACCAAGCAGGTCAAAGACTCGTCAACGCCGAAGGGCACCACGAAGGTGCGCACACCCGGGATCGACGGCGCCAAGACGCTCACCTACCAGGTGACCGTCACCGACGGAGTTGAGACAGCGAGGAAGCTGATCAAGACGCAGGTCACGACGAAGCCCGTAACCGAAGTTATTGCCGTCGGGACGAACAACTGCGACCCGAACTACAGCGGCTGCGTGCCGATCGCCAGCGACGTGGACTGCGCGGGGGGCAGGGGCAACGGACCCGCCTACGTGAAGGGCCCGGTCAAGGTGATCGGCTACGACATCTACAAGCTCGATCGGAACCGTGACGGCTACGGCTGCAACGAATAGGCCGCACATGAGCGTCGAGCAACGCCGTCGCCTCCCTGGTGAAGCACGGGGCTGGTCGACACCGCCGCGCGGGAGCGGCGGGCAGCGAGGGCTAACTCTGTCAGCGGGTGTCACCGGTCTACAGAGCAGCGACCTGCCCGTCACGCTGGGCCGGAATGAGGGCAGGCAGCGCGCTGTACAGGGTGCTGCGCGAAACGCCGAGCAGCTTGGCGATCGAGGTCATCGTGCGGTTCGGCTCGGCGAGCAGTTGCAGCGCGTACGCCACCTTCTCCGGAGTCATTGCCGGCGGCCGGCCGAGGCGTTGTCCGCGGGCGCGAGCGGCGGCCAGGCCCTCGTTGGTGTTGGCCACGATGATGGTGCGCAGGAACTCGGCCAGCGCGGCGAAGACGTGGAAGACGAACATCCCGCCTGCGGTGGTGGTGTCGAGCTTCTCGTGCAGGGACTGGAAGCCGACGCCGTAGTGCTTAAGCCGGCCGACGATGCCGATCAAGTCTTCCAGCGAGCGGCCGAGCCGGTCGAGCGAGACGACGGTGAGCACGTCGCCGGGCCGGATGTACTCGAACACCTTGGCTAGCTCGGGCCGGTTGGTGTTCTTTCCGGAGGCCTTGTCGAAGAAGCACTTGGCGCAGCCAACCGCAGTCAGTGCGGCTTGCTGGCGGGCGAGATTCTGCTCGCGGGTGGACACTCGCCCGTAGCCGATGAGCACGCCTGCGAGCGGAGTCTGGGCGAGCAGGTCGTTATCGGTGGACGTGGGGGTGACGATCACGCCGCCCAGCGTGCCCAACAAACCCATCTTTGCGTTGTTGGACACGCCGGCTTCTCGGACGGGTTTTTCGGACGCGATCTACCCGCTCTGACAGCACGGTTTGATCTTGTCTGGAAAACGATCGATTCTCAAACAAGATCAGAATCCGAAGGCAAGAGTGATGAGATTGCAGCACACGCCACACCTTGCGATCATCGCAAATTAGTGCGCATGATGTAGGCATGACTCGACGAGACATTTTCACTGATGTGGCCGCGATCCTGTACCCGATCCCGCAACCCGACCTCGGCGAGGAGCACGACGACGGCTTCCTCGCGGCGCGGGACGAAGCTGCCGAAGACCAAGAACGTGCTGCCGAGAACCTGCTGGCCGCGTGGGACGGAGACGATCAGGACCCGCTGATCGGCGCGCTGGCTGGTGCCCGCCGCGCGAAGGAGGAAGCCGAACAGCGGATCCGCGAGCTGATCGCCTACGGGCGCGAGTTCGTCCAGCCCCGCCCCTATACGCTGGGCGACCTGGCCGCAGCCGCCGGCATGTCCATCTCCGGCGTCCGCACCGCCTACAGCCACCGCGACGTCGCCCAGGTCGCCGACGCCACCGGCGCCAAGCCCCGAGAGTGGCGAGCCCCCGATCCCGATGACGGGCAGGCAACGGCATGAGCACGGCGGCTTGCCTCTGTCCAATCCGCTGGCGGCGCCTCTACGCCATGATCGAAGGCAGTCGCTACGAGGTCGAACCAAGTCTCAGCGACACGGCGACCAGCCTGCTGTTCCGGGCCTGGTGCGCCGACTGCGGTGCCGAGTACACCCACCCCTTCCGCACCAGCGCCACGCGGCACCAGGCGGCCTGACCGGGGCGCCCGGTAACTCAATTGCGCTGGTAGGGCCGGACACGACACCGACTCGGCACCCACCGGCAGGACGGCTTAGCGCCAAGTTCCGCCCGTTCTTCCTCGGCCCCCACTCCAAGGCTGCCCATGCCTACACAAGATCACTTACGAGGGCCTGGCGGGGCGACCGCCACGGAGGTGCTGAGCGATAGGCGGTGGACAAGAGGGCAAAGCGGTGGAGCTTACTGTGCGTAACTCTTGCGGGCGCCCGCAGCGGCGACAAGATCGCCGTAGGGGTTCAGCCAGCCCAAGCCGCTGCAAGGAGCAGTGGCACAAGTCACAGTCGCTCGCGCGAGGAGCAAGCCCGGCGAAGGACGCAAAATCGACATAAGCCCATGCGATGGCTTAATGAGAAATCCTCACTTCTCGACGAACAAGCCGGGCCCGCAGTGGCGGAAGGCACCTAGCGATCGGTCGAGGGGAGGCCTCGGGATCGTGCCACCTGTCACCCAGCCCGCGCGGCCACCTCCTGCAGGTTCCGGCGCAGGGGCCTCGGGGCAGGCCATCGGAGTGCCGACCGGGTCGGAGCAGTTGCCCTGCCCTCAGCCATCGCGGCGACCTGACGGTGCAGCAGGTCGGCTTCTACCCGAAGCCTCCCACCGGAGCTAACGCTGAGAGCGATGTCGGGGATAGCCGGTCCGCTTCCTGCTTCGCTCCGTCACCTGCTACCAATGTCCGAGCCTAGGACTGAAGAAGAGTCAGGGCCATAAAAGTGAGCAAGCCGGCGGCTCCTTGGAGTGCTCAATGGAGTTGGCGGTGGTGCGCGTAGCCAAGCTTGCCGGCCAACTTCGTACGACACGCGTCTAGAGCCTCCATTGCGTCCGTTCGAGGGCTCAGCGTCAGGCGAGGGAGGGACGCGGGCCGGGGGCCGGTACGAGGCCGGG